>CAZYCY010000086.1:0-8271 GCA_964646145.1 uncultured Thiotrichaceae bacterium | reverse complement strand
AAAAATCAATAACCTGCGTTCTTTTCTAAAATTACGCTGAGTAGTTACAAAATACTTTGGAAAACCAAGATAAACTTTATAAAGGGCATCTATTTATTCTGGAGGTGAAGATTGAGATTCAAAATAGGTCAGATTAAGGCGCACATTATTATCAACATGGGCACGTGAGTGGGCTACTGCGAAGATTTGCAACGAAAATATGGCATATTTTGGACTCAAGATTCATCTTCACGAAAAGTAACACACGGATGTGTCGTTTACGCACCTAAGGATGGAATTAATAGAGGCGCCCTAAAGACTTACTTTCCGAAAATGTACGTTATTAACCCAGCGGTCAAATAATTATGTTAAATGCCTTACAATTAAAACATAATCATCTCGAACCTCTGCCCTCGAGTGACGACCCATACTGGCTACAACAGGCGATATGGGTTAATCTAATCAACCCCAGTGATGAGGAACGTGCACAGGTAGAGGCCGCTTTTGCACACCCGCTACCGGAGACTCGTGAGATTGAAGAACTGGAGGCCAGTTCCAACTATTTTGTTTTCGAGCAGGGTTTTCAGGTTAACTGTCTGTTTCTACACCGGGTAGAAGGACGTTTACAAAATACCAATGTTGCCTTTTTGCTGGACAATCAACGCCTGGTTACCCTAAGCGCACGCGAAATACCTTTATTACGTCTACTGCGGATGCGTGCCAGGCGGGATATAAACCCCGTCAGTGACCCTATCTGCATTCTGATGATTCTGCTTGAATTAAAAGTGGATGAACTTGCTGACATCCTCGAAGAAACCCACAGAACACTGGAGACCATCAGCCGACAAGTGCTGGAACGCAATGACGCTGATTTACAAAGCGCCATTGATGGTCTGGCAGAAAGTGAAGATATTAATGGAAAGGTACGTTTATGCTTAATGGATGGTCAGCGTGACCTGAATTTTCTGTTGCGCCGCGCCAGTCTATCAAGCGAGTTTAGTGAACGGGTGTACCAAATGCTGAGCGACATCGACACACTGCTGTCACACAACACCTTCCTCACCGAGAAGGTAAATTTTCTACTGAATGCTGCACTGGGTTTTATCAATATTCAGCAAGCTCGGATTATCAAAATTTTTTCTATTGCTGCTGTCGTATTTTTACCGCCAACACTAATCGCCAGTAGTTATGGCATGAATTTTCAGTTCATGCCAGAGCTTGGCTGGCGCTTAGGTTACCCCATCGCAATCACTCTAATGCTGGCATCGGGTATCGCGCCGTATCTGTACTTCAAGCGCAAGGGCTGGTTATAGGTCATAAACTAGCAACAAAAGTGTCCGGTAGGGCTTGACCAGTGCCAGAGATTAGGTATTAATTCATATTGAACGCTACCGCAAATAAAGGTACTATCTTGCCATGTATTTCTCTCGGCAAACATCCAGGCAGATAAAACTCCTGTCCAGCCTGCTGCTCTCACTGTTATTGCTGTGTTCGCAGGAGATAACGCTACATATTCATAATCTGTCACACGACCATGACAACTATCTTGAGCATCAGTATGGCACTGATACTGCCAGCTATCATAATCAAGCTCATCATAGTCACCTTAGCAAGGCTCATTTTAGCCATGACAGCTCACACCATGAACATCACGATGGTTTTGTACTGGAATTTGATGTCAGCCCCGATGGCTTATTGAAAAGCATTACTAACAATCCTCTCGCCCTGGCTTTATTGGCCTTTGTATTTGCCACGGCATTGTCCATCCCTTCAGGTCGGATGGTTCAGCGTCAAGGGAAAAGCAAACCTGACCTCTATCAATATTACCTCCTTTCTCCACCTTTAAGGGCACCACCCCGGCACTTCTAAAACTTTTACTGATTCAGCTAGCGTTTCTGGTTTCCATGCCCCGCGTGGGATTCCGAACTGCTACTGTTAGAGTCTTGTCTGCATTCCTACGCAGAGCGTGGGAACGAGTTTTCGTACAGGCATTACTATCTTCATTCAGGAATACCCGTTTTCGTTCCCATGCACAGCACAGGAACATATATAAGAACGCTGTGCGTTCTGGTTCCCCGGTTGCGTAGAACGTTGGAACGAGTGCACAAGAAACAGGGCATTTCTGGAAACTCTTTTTTAGGAGAATTCCCGTTATGGAATTTTTACCATCACGCCAATTTATCGCTGTTGTGTTATGGCTCTTGCCTACCCTCACCAGTGCAACTGCTCTGACTGAGGAGATTAGCCTGCAAGCCGGATTAAACCAGGCGGATTTTGTTCGCCTTCTCGATAGTAGAATGAATCTTGCCAGAGGCACACTTGAGCAACAAAAAACCTGGGTAAATCCGGTGCTTGCACTGTCTCGTGAAGAGCTTGGCGACGAAACCGAAACCAGCCTGTGGCTGCAGCAGACTATAGATTTTTCGGGTCAACGTAAGCTTAACAGTGAAGCCGCGAAAACCGGTCTGAATATTGCCGAAGCACATAATCAGCAACAACGAATGCAGCGCACTGCCAGCATTCGTCAACACTTCTATCAACTACTTTTCGAGCAACAACAACAGCGTCTGCTGAACCATTGGGTAGCCAAATTTTCCACAGTGGAGGCGACCATGAAAAAACGCGAAGCTGCCGGTGACGTTTCCGGTTACGACCGCCTGCGCATTAGCCGTGAGAAGGTTGACCTGCTTTCGAGGCAACGCCAGAGTGTAATGCAGTATGAGGCGAACTGGCAGCAGTTACGGGGTGTTATCGGTCTGCAAAACAGCCAGCAATTCGATACTGTGGAGGGACAATTGATGCCGACACAATTGCCATCCTTCGCTGCTGTAGAAAAAACTGCTGCTGATAAAAGAATCGTACAATCGCCAGCATTATTGCAGCAACAGCATCAGCTTGAAGCCTCACGGCTAACCGCACGTGCGGTTGCCCGCAGCCGTTTTCCTGAGATGACTGTCGGTATTGGCATCAAAAAACTGGATACGCCAGAATTTAGTGACTCCGGTCTGATGCTGAGCGCGGCGATACCCCTGGCTCTGTTTGATCGCAAACAGGGCGCACGCCAGCAAAGCACTGCTGCAGCGGCACAGCTTGAAAGCGAATATCAGTTAGCCTTGCAGCAGTACCAGTTAAGGCTTCATGCGCTGTGGAATAAGAGCGTTCAGTTGCGTGATAATGCCATGGCGTTTTCACAGCAAAGTGTGGCAATTTCTAATCAACTGGTGGCGATTGCCGAGACTTCATATCAGATGAATGAAGTGGGTGTGCTGGAGCTGATTGATGCTTATCGCAGCACTCTGGAAGCCGAGATTAGCGCCCTGAAACTGGCGCTTGAAGCACGTATGTCACGAATAGCGCTGGATGAAATTACAGCGGGAGTCTATCAATGAAAACCTTAGCAATAAAGAAAAATCATCCTGGAAACTTGACCATAAAAACAGTATTTTGGCTACTGCTTGCTCTGTCATTAGTAAGCATAAGTATGACTACCTATGCCGGACCTGCTCACGATGATCACAGCCATGATCATTCGCATAGCGTGATTGATGATGTTAAAAACTATTTTAAAAATATTTTTGAGCATGACCACCATGATGAGGATGATCACGGTCACGGCGCTGATGATGGTCATGATCATGGCGCAGACGATACCAGCATAAGCATTACTGATTTTACCGAGTTCAGCGAGCTGTTTGTCGAGTTCCCGGCACTGGTGGTGGCACAGCAATCGGTTTTTATTATCCACCTGACACGACTGGATAACTTTCAACCCATAAGCAGCGGGGTAGTCACCCTGACCCTCAGTGGCGGTGGCGTAGCAACTGAAGTATTTAGTACAGATAAACCTGATATACCAGGTATTTTTCGGCTACAAGTTTTGCCTGTACACGCTGTAAAACGCCAGCTAAACCTGTACTTCAAGGGTGAGAAGATAGATGTTGTACACCCATTGGGAATCTATAAGGTGCATCCATCACAAGATGCAGCAAAGCTGCAAACCATCAAACAGGAACAACCCGTTGACGCTATTTCCTTCCTGAAAGAGCAGCAGTGGCAGCTTGATTTTGCGGTGACACAAGCCGTTATGGGTCAGGCAAGGGCAAGTGTGCAGGCTACCGGCAGCTTGCGTCCACCGGCAAATGGAGAGGCACACCTGAGTGCGGTCAGTACCGGACATTTACGAGCCAGGGGTGGTTTTCCTTATCCAGGAATGCAGATCGAAGCGGGTCAGGCACTGGCAGATATTTCTCCCCGTCTCGGCACTGGAGACGACCTATCCACCTTGAAAGCGGATTTTGACAAGGCAAGTTCAGAGCACAAGTTAGCAAAACAGGAACGCCAGCGACTGACAAAACTGTGGCAGGCAAAAGCGATATCGAAGTCGCGGTTACTTGAAGCCGAGAGTGCCGAAGTGGTTAGCAAGGCAGAGCTGGACGCTGCCATGCGCCGTTATCAACAAACTATCGGTGGCAAACAGAATAATTTTGCCATTCCCGTTCTTGCCCCCATCAGCGGTGTACTGGCACAGGTAAATGTGGCGCCGGGTCAGTATGTACACGAGGGCGATGCCCTGTTTCATATTGTTGATATTGATCGGCTGTGGCTGGAAGCACGCATTGCCGAAGCCGATATCGCACTGTTGCAGCAACCCGCCGGTGCCTGGTTCACCCTCAAGGGGTTTGACAGCAGTTTTAATACCTTTGATCTGGACGGCTCACTGGTGGCACTGGGTGGCGCTATCGACCCTGTATCACGCACCCTGCCGTTGATTTTTGAATTTAACAATCCCGATCTACGCTTGCGCAGTGGCATGTTTGCCACGGTGCGGGTTTACACCGGCAAGGTCGAGCGTGGTGTGATGGTTCCCAGCTCTGCCATTTTTAACGATGGTGGTCAGGAGGTGGTTTATGTGATGCTAGGCGGGGAAACCTTTCAACGTCGTGTGGTGCGCTTAGGGCTTCGTGATGGCGAGCGGGTTCAGCTTGTCAGCGGCGTAAAGGCGGGTGAACGGGTAGTCAGTCGGGGAGCCTATTTAATTCGACTTGCTTCTGCCGGCGTTGCAGAAGTCGGTCACGGACACGCGCACTAAGAGGTAATAAAAATGATTTCATCCAGCATTAAATGGTCTTTAAAAAACCGTCTGTTTGTTATTGCATCTGCCCTGCTGTTACTGTTTTGGGGCAGTTATCAGACCAGCCGGATGCCAGTGGACGTGTTCCCGGATCTGACCGCGCCAACGGTCACCGTTGTCACCGAGGCGCATGGTATGCCACCGCAAGAAGTGGAAACGCTGGTCACACTGATAATTGAAAGTGCGCTTAACGGTGCCCCCGGTATTCGCCGCATACGCTCCAATAGCCAGGTTGGGTTTTCCACCGTCTACGCTGAGTTTGAATGGGGCACTGATATCTTTCTGGCAAGACAGATTGTGGCAGAAAAGCTGCAAACGGTGCGGGCGACTTTACCACGCGATATTGAGTCACCGGTGTTAGCTCCGATAGCATCGGTGATGGGCGATATTATGTTTATCGCGCTGAAGTCTGACCGCCATGACGCGATGCAACTGAAAACCACCGCGGACTGGAATTTACGCCGTCGTCTGCTGGCAGTCCCCGGGGTTGCCGAGGTGATTCCCAACGGTGGTCAAACCAAGCAGTTTCAGGTGCTGGTTAAACCGCAATACCTGGCATCCTACCGCATTGATCTGACACAAATTACTGCCGCACTACGCACCAGCAACCAGAATTCATCTGCCGGTTTTTTTGTTGAAAACGCTCAGGAATACCTGATTCAGGGGCTGGGTCGGGTACGCTCTACAGCGGACATTGGCAATACCTTTGTCGCCATGCGCGGTGGTGAACCGGTATTGGTACGCCATCTGGCAGAGGTCAAAGTCGCGCCAGCCGTGATGCGAGGCATGGCAGCGCACAATGGGCAGCAAGCGGTGGTGTTGGGTATTCAAAAACAACCCGATGCCAACACACTGGAATTGACCAAACGACTGGATCTGGTGCTGGCGGACATCCAGGCTAC
Source organism: uncultured Thiotrichaceae bacterium (assembly GCA_964646145.1). Taxonomy (GTDB): domain Bacteria; phylum Pseudomonadota; class Gammaproteobacteria; order SZUA-229; family SZUA-229. The sequence continues at coordinate 2,259 of CAZYCY010000086.1, read as the reverse complement.
ACTGCCCACCGGCATGAAGATCGAAACCCATCTTTTTCGCCAGGCCGATTTTATCTCGACCTCTATTGATAACCTGTTGGCAGCATTGCGTGATGGCGCGTTTTTAGTTATTGCCGTTGTCTTCATCTTTCTTGCCAGCGCCCGTGCTACCGCGATCACCTTAATGGCGCTGCCACTGTCTTTACTGGCGGCACTGCTGGCGCTTAATGCCCTGGGTGCAACCATCAATACCATGACATTGGGGGGCTTGACCATTGCTCTCGGCGTGCTGGTGGATGATGCTATCGTGGTGGTGGAGAATGTGGTGCGGCGGATGCGAGAAAATCTGCATTCTTCATCACAGTCGAAACAAGCGTTGTCAAGTCTACAGGTCGCACTGCGGGCAACTCGTGAAATTCAAAGTCCCATTGTATTCACCACGCTTATTATCATCGCGGTATTTCTGCCTCTGTTTTTTCTCAGTGGTGTGGAAGGTCGTTTGATGCAACCTTTGGGGCTGGCTTATATTATTGCGCTAGCGGCTTCAACGCTGGTCGCCATTACCCTGACACCGGTACTGTGCAGTCTGTTGCTGAAACACTCCAGGGTAGTTAAAAGCAATACCGAGACCCGATTTGTCGGCTGGCTTAAAAAAGCTTACACCCCGATACTGGATGCCACTATGGTGCGCTGGCGCAGCATCGCCTTTTTGTCCCTGCTGGGTTTGTTGTTCACCATAACCGCGCTGGTTATGGCAGGGCGTTCTTTTCTGCCTGATTTTAATGAAGGCAGTCTGACCGTCAGTGCCGTCACCCTGCCGGGCACATCACTGCAACAGTCTAACCAGTTAGGGCTACGGGTAGAACAAATTTTACTTTCCCATGCGGAAGTTGTCTCCACTGCGCGTCGCACCGGACGCGCAGAACTCGACCCCCACGCCATGGGTATCAATGCCTCGGAAGTTGAGGTCAGCCTGAAAATGGGTGAGCGCAGTAAAGAAGAATTTCTCGCTGCCTTGCGTGAGGATTTTAAAACCCTACCGGGCATGAACATCGTTATCGGTCAGCCCATTTCGCATCGCATCGACCACATGCTTTCGGGCACACGCGCCAACATTGCAGTGAAAATATTTGGCTCTGATTTATACCTGCTGCGCCGACTTGCCGAACAGGTCAAAGGCGTTATCCAAACCGTGCCTGGCGCAGTTGATGTTGCTGCAGAGCTGCAGGCGGACATACCCTTTATTAGCATCGACTTTAACCGCAATGCCATCGCCCGTCACGGTCTTAGTGTGGGCGCGTTAAGCGAAACCATAGAAACCGCATTTTTCGGTCAGGCGGTGTCAAGAGTATTGCAGGGCGATGCCAGCTTTGATCTGGTGGTGCGTTATGACACTAGCGTGCTGGATAATTTTGCTGCCTTGCGCAGCACCTTGATTACCACCCCATCCGGCGCCGAGCTGCCATTGCACAGTCTGGCGGAGGTGCGAAAAAACCGTGGTGCGAATATTATTAGTCGTGAAAACGTGCAGCGCAGAATTGTGGTGATGGTCAATGTCGCCGGGCGCGACCTAGGCAGCGTAGTCGGTGATATTCGAGCTGCAGTAGAGAGCGAAGTCAAGCTGCCTGGCGGTTATCACATTGAGTACGGCGGCCAGTTTGAAAGTGCGCAGCAAGCAACACGCACCTTAACCTTGTTGAGCGCAGTGGTGTTTGTGCTGGTGTTTTTATTGCTGTTTGTTGCCTTTCATTCAGCACGAGATGCGGCTTTAGTTATGCTCAATCTGCCATTAGCCTTGATGGGAGGCGTGCTGGGCATGTATCTGGGTGACGGCATATTGTCTATCGCCACACTGATTGGCTTTATCGCCCTGTTTGGCATTGCCACGCGCAATGGCGTTATCCTTATCGCGCATATTCATAACCTGGTGCAATACGAGCAGGTAGACAACATCCATCAAGCTGTGCGCCAGGCAGCTATTGAACGCTTGTCACCCATCCTGATGACAGCACTGGCAACCGCCTTTGCCCTGCTGCCACTGGCATTAAGTGCCGGTCAACCCGGCAGTGAAATTCAGGCGCCGATGGCGATGGTGATTTTATTTGGTCTATTAAGCTCAACGGCGCTCAACATGATTGTGGTGCCTGCACTTTACCTGCGCTTTGGTTCGGTTGGCAGAGACTTTAACCCAAGAAAAGAGATCAAATGAGAAAGGTAACTTCTCAATAAGTCGGGAAAATACAGACAGCAAAGACAGGGAAAATGGCAAGAATAAATATC
>CAZYCY010000085.1:0-8293 GCA_964646145.1 uncultured Thiotrichaceae bacterium | reverse complement strand
TGGAGCAAAAAGGCAAGTTAAGTTTCGTAAGTTATTTGATCCTGAGTCCTTAGAGATGCCCTATACTCTTCGTACTCAAGAATGCCCGTTTAGAGTGCGTAGGTTTTTGCGAAGAACAGGGCGCGATTATTATTAAATGTTCTCGCAGTGAGTGGGCTGTTGTAAGGCTTTGCAACGCAGCTACTCCATCCTTTGGTTCGTAAACGCTACATTCATGTGGCATTGCTCGCAAAAAGATGCGTACTATAAACTGGCATTCTTGAGTGCGAAGAGTATATCTTAGGATTATAAACCATGCACTATACAAAAGAAGAAATAATTAATCTTCCCAATCTGGTTAGCTTTATAAGGATATTGATGGCGCCAGTGCTGTTTTACTTTGCCCTAACCCAGCAGCCGTACTGGTTTATTGGCGTTTTACTATTTGCCGAGTTCACCGATGTACTGGATGGTTTTCTGGCACGAATATTAAATCAGATAACAGAATTAGGCTCACATCTCGACAGCTGGGGTGACTTCGTTATTTATTCAACCATAGCAATATGCGCCTGGATACTCTGGCCGGATATTCTGCTACGGGAAAGTTTTTATTTTATTATTATTGTACTCAGTTTTACCGTGCCTGCGCTGATCGGCTTTATTAAATTCCGTCGCTTTACCGGTTACCATACCTGGAGTGTAAAACTTGCGGTTGTTATTACTGTGGTAGCGTATATTTTGCTTTTTACCGGTCTGCTCGACTGGCCTATCCGCATAGCCATGTTATTTTGCCTGTATGCCGCCATTGAACAGATTGCAATAACACTGTTACTGCGGCACGAACATGTTGATGTGAGAACGGTATGGCAGGTAAAAAAATTTAATCAGGAAAATCGATCAGACTAAGGACACAGGATTAAATAAGATGCGGAACTTAACGCCGTAGTTTGTTTCAGATTGGATGATCTCAAAAGGCGCATAGTTGCGCTACGCAACGATTTGAGATCATTCAAGCTGGAGCAAAAAGGCAAGTTAAGTTTCGTAAGTTATTTGATCCTGAGTCCTAAGTGGTGTCAGATCGAAAAGTCGATGCCTAACTCTTTATTTCTCACTTCCGTAAAGCGCCACAGAGCAGCGAATTTTATATATTTTTTGTAACTACTCAGCGTATTATCCAGGTAAGGATGTAGGTTATTGATTTTTCAGGCATCTGCAACATGGATGTTGCAGTAGAGCGTACATGGACGTATTTACAGCGTCCTGAAAAATCAATAACCTGCGTCCTTTTCCAAAATTACGCTGAGTAGTTACTATTTTTTATTGTATATTCTTCGCACTCTAAAATAGGGGGTGAGTGCGAAGAGTATATCTGTATCCACTCATGTGGGGGATTATAAGCTCTGTGGTATTTTCAGAAATTCTTCTGGCACTGGTGTCGTAACAATGCTGCTTTCTTTAACACGTTTTAGAATATCGTAATAACCCCGAATATTTTCCACATAGTGCACCGGCTCCCAGCCACGGGCATATCCAAAACGTGTTTGTTTGTACCATTTGCTTTTTGCAAGCAGCGGCAAAGCTTGTTTTACATCAATCCAGAGGTTGGGGTTTTTTTCAAGTTTCCTGGTGATTTTTCTGGCATCTTGCAAATGTCCAAAGCCGACATTGTAAGCTGCCATCGCCATCCAGGTGCGGTCGGGTTCGGGTATGTCTTCATTCATGCGGTTATGCATTTGTCTGAAATATTTTGCACCACCAAAAATACTGCTTTTGGGGTCAACCCTGTTCTTGACGCCAAGATCTTTTGCTGTTCTTAATGTCAGCATCATAATGCCTCGAACTCCGGTCGGTGAAACTGCATCTCGATTCCAGTGTGATTCTTGATATCCCATAGCGGCTATCAAACGCCAGTCTACATCTTGCTCCTTAGCAGCTTGTTCAAAGAATTCCTGATAAAGAGGCAGCCTTTTTTCTATATGTCGCATGAAAACTTTTGTATCAACATAATCAAAATCTTCTACGTGTCCATAATTACGCTCTATCATACGTGTTAGTTCGCCATTTTCTTTTATTTTGTTAAAGAATTTTTGAACTTCACGGAATAGACTGTGGTCGTCTGTTTTTGGCAGTGCCCAGGCGAGGCGTTGAGGTTCACTTATATCAAAAGCAACACGTAAATTGATAAGAAATCGTTGAATTAATGCCAGTTCATTAGAGTCAGCAATGGTGTAGTCAATAACATTGGCAGCAACCATCTGTAATAATTCTTGACTTTCCAGTTCGTGATTTGATTTCCAGCTTAAATTTTTAATTTCTTTTTGTAAGTTTTGTAATCTTTCTTCATGACTTGAATTAGCCATGACTTCAAGAGTACCGTCTAGATCTGACAGATTTCTTGGGCGTCTGTTAGCAACGCTATAAATTAATTGCTCTGTTATTTCCTGATAGCTGGGACCGAAACGGAATTTTTTTTCACGCTCTTTGGTAATGGTTAGTCCCGCTGCGGCAATATGAGCAGTATTGTTAGATAGCTTATTAAGTAAATCATTCATTGAATCAGGGATGATCAGGGTGAGTTCAACGCCCAGTTCATCTGCGAACATATTAGCTAGCTCATATTCCAGACCGGTAGTGCGGTCCGCCCTCTGATAATAGGTGGTTGGGCTGTTGCGGGTAACGACCACCAGTTGCCCACTTTTTTTAATTTGTTCAAGCAGGGAAAGGTTATTCAGTTTTGGCAGATAGTTAAAAACAAGCACTATGCTCGTGGTGATAATAGCGAGGATAAGGAACAAGGGGCGGCAAAGCGGTTTTTTAGTGTCGATGGCGATGATCCTGAAAAAATAAGTTGCTGAGTTTTTCTATTTTAGCTGTTATATAAGATTACGTGGAGCATACTCGTTGAGTACATCAAATATAGCTTTACATAAGCTGTTTATTTCATCATCCTGAATAATATAGGGCGGCATCAGGTAAATCAGCTTGCCAAAAGGGCGAATCCATACCCCAGCATCAACAAAAGCCTGTTGTATTATCGGCATATCAACTGCTTGCTTTAATTCAACCACAGCGATAGCCGCTAATACTCGGACATCATTAACCAGATTAAGTTTTTTACATGGCGCCAGACCACAGGTTAATTGTTTTTCAATATTCCTGATTTTTTTCTGCCACGGTGAGTTTTGCAATAAACGAATACTTTCAAGTGCGACGCTACAGGCTAAGGCATTAGCCATGAAGGTTGGACCATGCATGAAAACATGAGGCGGGTTGTTGCTGATGACATTGCTGATTTCTTTAGTGCAAAGAGTCGCTGCCAGTGTCATATAGCCACCAGTGAGCGATTTTCCCAAACACATAATATCCGGTGAGATATTTGCATGTTCACAGGCAAATAACTTGCCACTGCGAGCAAAACCGGTAGCGATTTCATCGGCTATCAGTAACACATCATATTCTTCACATAAAGTTTTAGCCTGTGTCAAAAAGTCAGCAGAATAAAACTTTAAGCCACCTGCACCTTGAACCACTGGTTCAAGAATGAATGCCGCGATTGATTCACTGTGTTGTTCCAGTACGGTAATTAATGGCTGTAAGTCTTTTTTTTGGCAGGGTTCGCCAAAGGCACATGTTGGCGAAGGAATAAAATAGTTCTTTGCCAGTACATCGCCAAATAAAGTGTGCATGCCGGTAATCGGATCACAAACTGACATTGCTCCCATGGTGTCGCCATGATAGCCATTTCTTAAACTGATAAATTTATGTTTGCCTGACAGCGATTCGCTGCTATCTGTCTTGTTGTTATGTTGCCGAGCCCGCCAGTACTGTATTGCCATTTTCATTGCCACTTCAACGGCAACAGAACCTGAATCGCTGAGAAAAACGCTTTCAAGTTTTTCGGGTGTGATTTCAACCAGTTTTTTACAAAGTTTAACAGCGGGGGCGTGCGTGAGACCGCCAAACATAACGTGCGCCATAGCATCAAGCTGTTGTTTGATTGCCTGGTTTAACTCAGGCACGTTATAACCATGAATAGCGCACCACCAGGACGACATGCCATCAATTAACTGTCTGCCATCTTGCAGAGTCAGATGGACTCCATGGGCAGATTGCACGGCAAAAACGGGAATATCTGAATGCATCGAACTGTAGGGATGCCAGATGTATTTTTTGTCATCATTTAGCAGTGAACAGGTGCTTGTTGGTTTCATTTTGTTATTTTAATGATTTAGGTTTATATATGAAATATTGTAACTACTCAGCGTATTATCCAGGTAAGGATGTAGGTTATTGATTTTTCAGGCATCTGCAACATGGATGTTGCAGTAGAGCGTACATGGACGTATTTACAGCGTCCTTAAAAATCAATAACCTGCGTCCTTTTCCAAAATTACGCTGAGTAGTTACGAAATATTTAGCTTAAGATGCTGTTTGAGTTATCGCTGAGAACTCGGTAGTTTTTATATTATAAAAGCGCGTAGCCTTCAACAGATTAAACAATAAAAAAAACTGCGCGACAGCAAACATAAGTGCTGCCGGATAATAAAACCATAACGGCCATATTGTTGCCATTGCCAGTAAAATCAGGCTGATTAAATGGCAGCGAAATTGCCAGAGTGCGGTAGTTTCTGAAATAATTTTACGCATATGCGGTACTTTTAACTGCGTATCTCTTGCACCTTTGTCGCGTAATTTTTTATTGTGCGTGCTTAGATGCAACCAGATAATAAATGGAATGATTTTATACATCATGCCGTTAATGGCGCTCATTGCAAACCCATGAATCATTAATATACCCAGTAATAATACTGGTACATTCCAGTTCATCAGTGTCGGTATTATCCAGCTTAAAGTAACGAGGATAAGGCTGCTCATGGCAACTTGCCAGAAACGCATGGTGACATCAGCTAATAGTCGTCGTCGTTTATGCAGCAGACGTAAAGTGCTGATGGCAAAAATCAGTAAACAACTGGCAAGTAACATATAGCTAAGCGTGTTTATCTTGTCCAGCAGCCAAACCTGTGACCATATATAGCTTAGACTTAGACCAATGAGACCAATAAAAACGCTCCACCCCATCCAGCGTTGATGCAGTGCCGGGTATTCATCGGTAATCTGAAACATTGGGATTACCTGATAGGCTACGGACATAAGCAGTAGAAATACCCAGCCGAACAGCCCCAAGCTTAAATGTAAATTAGTTAACAGTCGTGCAAGTGGATAAATTGGCCAAAGGTAGTTGATGGCGAGAAATAGTCCAAGACCGACGGTAAAGAGTAATGCCAGTAGTGCCAGTAACATCATGCTGCGCGTTACATGTGTATTTTTAGAGCGAAGTAAACATTGTGCCGTCATGGAGATAAAAACAGTAAAGCTAAAGCCTAATAACAATATTGCAACCATAAATAGTTGATTGATTTGGAATAACCAGGCCAGCCCAAGGCTGATGGTGCCGATAACTAAAGGGGTGTGAATAATGCTACTGAAAAGTACCGAGCGTGGAATAACCATGCCCATCAGTACCGGCATAAGTTGCATCATGGCACCCATCATGCTCATGGCGAGAAAGCCTAAGGTAAGAAAATGGGTAACCGCCAGTAATTCCGGTGTCCAGCGGTGGTTGATCATATCAGGCCCATGGTAGAGCAAAACCAGTGCTGCAAATAAACCAAACAATGGAGCGCTGACGAGAAATCGTGCAGGCACAGAAAAAGGTGGGGCTTGTTGTAGTGAAAGGTCGGTACGCATTATTATTAAGTTGTTATTTCGTGCCGTTCTGCGCTACGGCTTATGAGGCGCACTTTTTAGCGTTCAGAATGGCACAGGGAATAATTTTGAGCAGCCTGTCAGGTTAACTGACGATAGACTGAACCGCTAATGCAGCTACCTCATCATTTTCACGCCAGATAAATATTTCAACTGCAGTTGTTAATCCATCACGCTGCAAATATTTGAAAGCATTATTATCGAGGTTGCCATAAAGCAAACAGGGATCTCGGCGATGTAACATGCGTAAGTATTGTCCGGGTTTAAGTTTCTCGGCGGCTTCCAGCGTGAGTACTAGAGGATCAGGTGGTTCCAGATTGCTGACATCTAGTAACAGCTCATCGGGCATCAGTGTAGACCCCAGTGATGAAATTTTTCTTGCCACTGGTTTGCATTATCCGGTAGGCGCTGACTCATCATATTATATAAGAGTTGTTCTTCCTTCATGTTGTGTTGTTGCATCATTATTAACAAGGTTTCAGCAGTGCCGAGGTAGTCATCTGTATTCTCTTGTTCCAGTGCCTCACTCATCTCGGCAAAAAGTGTGCGTATTTGTTCATGTTCCATGCGCATCATTTGTGTGGGACCAGTTAATATTCCGGTTTCCTGCTCGAAAGCAGGAAATAGTGCTTCTTCTTCGACACCAAAATGACGTTCCATAGTAGCAATAAACGCTTTAAACGACTGGCTGGCCGTATCCCAGTCGCCTTTAGATGCGGCATTCTCCGCCTGAGAAAAAAGCAGGTCACAGTTTTTGTGATCCTGCGTCATAAATTCTTTAATGTTCAACTTGTTCATCCTTTTTTTATCCCCTAATCCCTGCATAGAAACACGATGCTGGCACAAGCTGATTTAATAATTCAATGCCTGTGCACTATCTTCGCGTTTCAATGCAGGTAGGGCTATCAGCAATGTTTATATCTGTGAATTTCTTTAGTCTGTAAAATAACCGTATTAGCTACGCGTCATGTTTTTTTTTAGATGTTTCATCATAAAGGTATATAATATATAACAAATGACTTACATCAAATTAAGGTAACTTCTCAATAAGTCGGGGCAGTCTATCGTTTTGAGACTGTCGGTAGCATGGATGCTACCGTCAAGCCTACAGGGACGTATTTACGGCGTGTCTCAAAATGATAGACTGCCCCGACTTATTGAGAAGTTACAAATTAAGTTATTTATACTTCTCGCACTCAAGAATACCCCGTTTATAGCACGTATCTTTTCGCCAATGGCTACGTTGCAAAGCCTTGCAATAGCTCACTCACTGCGAGAATATTTAATAACCTGCGTCCTGACCATGGTACTGTGCTGAGTTAAATGCAGAGGCATGTTTAATAATAATCGCGCCTTGCCCTTGACGAAAATCTAGGCACTCCAGTCTATATGCTATGTGCTGGAGTAGCACTGTTCATGGTATCCAGGGCGGCATCATGTCACGCATGTCTTTCATTGCGGGTGCGACATTGTGGGTCAGTATATTCAGGTCTCTGCTCATGTGGCCCATATTGTTGTTAAGATTTCCCATATTGGTACTCATTGAGCTCGTATCCTGACCTATAGTAGCGATGGTGCCTGACATGTCGCCTATATTGCCCGACATACTGCTTACACTTCCTGACATGCTGTTCACACTCCCAGACATACTGCCCACATTCCCCGACATGCTGCTGACATCTACTTGCATGAGTTGCATGTTCACGGACATATTGGACATTGCAGATTCCATAACGGTTACCACATAAAACATGTAAACAATGCCTATAATGGCAATGATGACTCCGGGTATGGCAATTAAACGGTTTCGGCCAGTGCGTTGCTCAATAATTTTTGACATGTGCTGAATTTTTTTATCTTGAACATTTCCCTGCTCCCTTATTTCCTTCAGTGTCTGTTCATGATCCTTCATCATTGAGTCAGAAAGATTTTTGAAAATATCCAGGTTGAATTCTTCGTGTTCAGTGCTGCTGTCTTTAATCCGAGAAAAAGTTTTTTGTAGCGACTGATACAGTCCTGTCATTTCCTTTTGGTGTTCTACATCCTGTTTGTTGGCACTGCTGGATATGGTGCTAAAGCCCTGGTGAACTTCCTCAATTAATGAAGATATTTGTTTGTCCCGAGCTTTACGTTGACTGTTCATCTCCTCAAGAATGGATTGAATAGCTGGGTTAGCACCAGGTGTCTGTGCTGCTTGCGTGCTTACCCGGTTGCCTGCCTGGGTAGCCGTTTTTTTCTTGTTGCTTACAGTCTTTTTGATAGCAGTCTTTTTAACAGCAGTTTTTTTAGCAACTATTTTTTTGGCAGCAGCCACTTTTTTAATCGATTTCTTAACAGTTTCTTCAGGTGTTGGTTTTTCAGTGTTTTCGTCTGACATAGTCTGTGCCTGGTGTTGTTCAGTGGGTTGATTTATTTGCTGTGACCGTTGCTCGACCTCGGGTATGACTCAAGATCTGATTACAGTATGCTGGCTCAGTAATTCAAACCTTATTAGTAACTACTCAGCGTAATTTGAGAAAAGGATGCAGGTTATTGATTTTTCAGGACG
>CAZYCY010000084.1:0-8400 GCA_964646145.1 uncultured Thiotrichaceae bacterium | reverse complement strand
TGAAACAAACTACGGCGTTAAGTTCCGCATCTTATTTAATCCTGAGTCCTAAGGAGCTTCTTATGGGCATCTCTAATAATTCTGTTTGAGTCTCTCAAGTGCGAAGATGCCAATCATGAATTTTTAGAGATGCCCTTATGTTTGCTTTGGACTAGACTTTATTTTTTGATGGTCTTGAATACTAACGAAAAATAGTTATTATTAGTATGTGAACACTAAAAGCAACAACTTACTACGTTACCTGCTCATCGTTTTATTGATGTTTGCACCAACGCAGGGTGTTTTTGTGATGCCGGTGAATGCCTCACAGGTGCAGGTGAATGCTTCACACTGTGATATGTCAGCGATGCCATCAACAACTTCGATGCAGCATATGCTTCTATCTCAGCCAGGTCTTATTGATGAGTCTCATCAAAGCCAGCATGAATGTTGTTGTGATACCGGTAACTGTGCTGGTAATTGTGGTATGGGCATGACCGTTTCACTGCTAATTCAGATTTCATCTTACTCCCCGGTTTTTGTTAATACAGAAAAATCAATTCTGTCTTCTGTAGCAATCCTGCATAGAGTACTTTCCCCGCCTTCGCGACCGCCACTAATAGTCTGGTAAAAAATTAACACGCCCGTTGCTGCTCAAGTGACGCGGTGTCAGTCCATTTTTTTTACGGAGATTGGCTATGTCTCAATCAAAATTAACAATTCCGGCAAGGTGTTTGTTCCTCCTGGTTTTTTTGTTCAGTGATAACGTATTAGCATTAAATCTAAAGCAGGCAGAACAACTGGCTTTAAGTGATGACCCGATGGTAAAAAGCTATCTGGCATCATCGCGGGCATTCGAGCAGCAATCGATAGTGGATAATACTTTACCGGATCCTCAATTACGTTTTGGCATGTTTAACCTGCCGATGGATACATTTAGCACATCGCAGGAACCGAGCACACAACTTCGTCTGGGTGTGCAACAGGCCTTCCCAAAAGGCGATAGTCTCGAACATAAACAGCAACGCTCACGTTGGTTCGCCAAAGCAGCTCTGGCGCAGGCGGATGATGAAAACCTTAAAATCATTCGTGATCTGCGTGAGGTTTATCTCAAGCTGTTTTATGAGATGCAGGCAGAAAAAATTATCAGTGACAGTCAATCATTGTTTGCAAGTTTGTTGCAGATAACCCAGGCACAATATGCCGCAGGGCGCGTCACACAGCAGGATGTATTACGTGCTGACCTTGAACTTGCACGTCTTGAAGATCGCCTGGTAAGGACGCAGGGCATGCAGGATGAATATCGCGCAACACTGGCGCAGTGGATAGGCGAGCAAGCTTACCAGGTGATTGATGAAGCCTTCCCGGTATTACCTGACATGGCCGATTCTACTGAGATTAATGCTTTGTTGATAAATCATCCGGCTATTGTGGTGCAGTCTGCAAAAGTAAATGCCAGTCGCAGCATGGTGGAGATTGCAAAACAGAGTTACCGCCCGGGGGTGAGCGCATTTGTGGAATACCGAAAACGTTTTGGAGAACACCCGAACGGCAGTGATCGGGCGGATATGCTGGCAGCAATGATCACTCTGGATATTCCTCTTTTTACTGCCAATAGGCAGGACAAGCAGGTGTCTGCCAACATTGAAAAAACCAGTGCGGCACAGTTTCAACTGGATAATAAGTTACGTGAATTAAAACACATGTTGGATAAAGACCGTGCTATTTATAAGCGCTTGGGACAACGCCAAAAATTGTATCATGAAGAATTGTTAGCCTCAGCTAAAAATAATGCAGATGCTTCACTTAGTGCCTATCAGAGTGGTGTCATCGAATTTACTAGCTTGATGCGTTCAAGAATGACTGAGCTGGATGTAAAACTCGCTGATCTGCGGGTGCGCGTCGATCGTGCGCGCGCTAAAGCGCGTTTATTGTATCTTACAGGAGAGTCAAAATGAGCAATCTCATCATCAGTTCCACATCAGTAATACCCGTTACAAAGAAATTCTGGCAAGTAATTTTGTGTGCCGTTATGGCTGCGGGTTTAAGTAATCTGTTTTTTATATCAAGCTCACATGCTGACGATAGTGATAAGGAAATTTTGTATTGGGTCGCGCCCATGGACCCAAATTACAGGCGGGATAAACCTGGCAAATCACCAATGGGCATGGATTTGATACCTGTGTTTGCCGATGAAAATGCAGCAGCCAATGGCGGCAGCATTCGTATTTCTCCAACCGTTGAGCAAAACCTGGGGGTGCGAACGCAGCCAGCGGAGCTGGGCAGGCTATGGCGTGGCATTGATACCGTTGGCTTTGTTGGTTATGACGAATCCAGAGTCAGTCATGTGCATTTGCGCACAGAAGGCTGGATTGAAAACCTGGCAGTGACCTCTATTGGTGATCGTTTCAATAAAGGAGACTTTTTGTTCAACCTGTATTCACCAAAATTAGTTAATGCACAGCAAGAGCTGATTACCGCTTTAGCATCGGGCAACAAAGGTTTAATACAGGCATCAAAAACACGCTTGCAAGCACTGGGAGTTTCTGCTGCACACATCAGACAAGTGCAAAAAACCAGAAAAGCAAAGCAACACATTGCCATTTACGCGCATCATAATGGCGTGGTAACGAATCTGATGGTTCGCGAAGGCATGTTTGTCACGCCGAAAATGGAAGTCATGGCGATGGCAGATTTATCCAGTGTCTGGTTGCTGGCACAGGTTTTTGCCCGACAATCAGCCTGGGTCGAAGTAGGGCAAACTGCCGAAGTTCGGCTGTCACATCTTCCAGGCAAAATCTGGCAGGGTGAGGTTGAATTTATTCACCCCAGTCTGGACCCGATAACCCGTACTCTACAGGTACGTTTGCGCTTTGATAACCCCGATGGACAGTTAAAACCAAACATGTATGCCAACGTAAAGATCTTTGGTGGAGCAATTGATGACATCATTGTTATTCCACTTGAAGGTCTGATTCGCAGTGGGCGTGAGCAACGGGTCATTATCGCACTGGGCGAAGGCAGGTTTGAAGCGCGTGAGGTATTAGCAGGTATTGAGAGCGGTCATTATGTGGAAATAATTAATGGCGTTGCAGCGGGTGAAAACATCGTCGTATCCGGTCAGTTTTTGATTGACTCAGAAGCCAGCATGCGTGGCAGTTTAAGGCGTTTGACCAGCCCGGCGGTGGTGAATCATGAGGCAATGCATCATGATTGAAAAACTGATTGACTGGTCGATAGCGAATCGCTTTATGGTATTGATGCTGACTTTTATGCTGGTTGCCATGGGCGTTTATGCAATAAAAAATACACCACTGGATGCCTTGCCCGATTTGTCCGATGTGCAGGTGATTATCAAAACCAGCTTTCCGGGGCAGTCGCCGCAGGTAGTGGAAGATCAGGTGACTTACCCGCTGGCAACCGCCATGTTATCGGTTCCCAAAGCCACTACAGTGCGCGGTTTTTCTTTTTTTGGAGACTCTTTTGTTTATGTGATTTTTGAAGATGGCACCGATTTGTACTGGGCACGTTCACGGGTGCTGGAATATTTAAACCAGGTTGCTTCCAGGTTGCCTGCTGCTGCCAAGCCAGAACTCGGGCCCGATGCAACGGGCGTGGGCTGGGTCTACCAGTATGCGCTGGTGGATAGAACGGGCGCTCAGGATTTGTCGCAGTTGCGCAGTTTGCAGGACTGGTTTTTAAAATACGAATTGCAAACCGTGCCAGGTGTTGCCGAAGTGGCAACCATTGGCGGCATGGTGAAACAATATCAGGTGATTGTCGATCCCGATAGCTTGCGCGCCTATAATTTATCGCTGGCAAAAGTCAGGCAGGCAATACAGGCAGGCAATCAGGAGACTGGTGGTTCGGTTATCGAAATGGCAGAAGCCGAGTATATGGTGCGGGCAACAGGCTACATTAATGAACTGGACGATCTGCGTCAGATTCCGCTGGGGGTGAATCAACAGGGCGTTCCTATTCTGCTAAAAGATGTCGCCCAAATTCGCCTCGGCCCGCAGTTGCGCCGTGGGCTGGCGGAGCTTGATGGTGAAGGTGAAGTGGTGGGTGGCATTATTATTATGCGCTACGGTGAGAATGCCCTTGCCACCATTAATCTCGTCAAACAAAAATTGGATGAACTTTCCAGAAGTTTGCCCGATGGTGTAGAAATTGTTACAACCTATGACCGTTCTGCATTAATCAAACGTGCTGTTGCCACTTTAACTGAAAAACTGATCATCGAATTTATTGTGGTCATCCTGGTGTGTGTATTATTTCTATTTCATTTTCGCTCCTCACTGGTCATCATTTTATCCTTGCCAGTAGGCATACTGGTGGCTTTTATTGTCATGCAGCGCATGGGCATAAATGCAAACATCATGTCACTGGGGGGCATTGCGATTGCCATTGGTGCTATGGTTGATGGTGCCATTGTCATGGTCGAAAACGTGCATAAACACCTGGAGCGAGCTGGCGATGCAAAGTTAACTGAGCAAAGACGCTGGCAAATTATCGCCAAAGCCTCAAAGGAAGTTGGACCGCCGTTGTTTTTTTCACTGCTCATTATTACCCTGAGCTTCTTGCCGGTGTTTGTGCTGGAGGCACAGGAAGGTCGCATGTTTGCCCCGCTGGCTTACACTAAAACTTTTGCCATGGCAGCCGCTGCCGGTCTTGCCGTTACCCTGGTGCCGGTATTAATGGGGTATTTGATTCGTGGACGTATTCGGGCTGCGGATAAAAACCCGCTGAATCGAATCCTGGTTGCAGGCTATCGACCATTCATCAAACTGGCATTACACGCACCAAAAACCATTCTGACAGCAATCGTTTTACTGGTGATTGTCGGTTTTTGGCCACTTGGTCAGTTAGGCACTGAATTTATGCCAGAACTTGATGAAGGCGATATATTGTATATGCCCAGTACTTTTCCAGGTGTGTCCATTGGTAAGGCGCAGCAATTGCTGCAACAAACCAGTCGCTTGATAAAAACCCAGGCCGAAGTTGCACGGGTGTTCGGTAAAATGGGGCGTGCCGAGACTGCCACCGATCCGGCGCCATTAACCATGATTGAAACCACTATTTTGCTCAAGCCAAGGGATCAATGGCGCGAGGGAATGACCATGGACAAAATCAAAAAAGAGCTAAATGAGTTGATTCAGTTTCCGGGCCTGATTAATGCCTGGGTGATGCCGATTAAAAACCGCATAGATATGCAGGCAACTGGCATTAAAACCCCGGTTGGTATTAAAGTGGCAGGGCCGGATTTAGTGGAGATTGAAAAAATCGGTAAACAGATAGAGCAGGTATTAAATAAGGTTCCCGGCACGGTATCGGTTTATTCCGAACGGGTGGTAAGCGGGCGCTATGTCATCGTTGATATTAAGCGCCGCGATGCTGCCCGTTTTGCCCTCAATATTGCCGACATTCAGGAGGTGGTGAGTACTGCAGTCGGTGGCATGCAGGTCGCTACCACCGTGGAAGGGCGAGAGCGTTACCCAATTAATGTGCGTTATCCACGAGATGTGCGCGACTCACTGGAAAAATTGCGCAATCTGACCATAGTGACACCCTCAGGTGCGCACATACCACTGGCAGAAGTGGCCGATATTCGTATTGAGAGTGGGCCGGGTTTAATCAAAACCGAAAATGCCCGTCTTAATGGCTGGATATACATTGACATCGAAGGACGTGATCTAGGCTCTTATGTCAAACAGGCAAAGCAGGAAGTAGCTGACAAAGTCAAATTGCCAGCAGGATATTCGATTACCTGGTCGGGTCAATATGAATTCATGCAGCGCGCCATTGAGCGTTTGACTGCCATTGTGCCAATAACCCTGGCGATAATTGTGTTGCTGTTATACATGAGTTTTCGTCGCCTTGCCGAAGTTGCCATTATCATGGGAACCTTACCACTGGCGCTGATTGGCGGTTTCTGGTTATTGTATTTACTGGATTACAATTTGTCGATTGCTGTTGGTGTAGGCTTTATCGCACTGGCGGGTGTGGCAGTAGAAATCGGTGTTATTATGCTGGTGTATCTGAACCAGGCGCTGGATAAATACCAGCACCAGGCCAGACAAAAAGGTGTCGAGCTATGCATTGGCGATGTTCGAGCAGCGGTTATCGATGGCGCACTGTTAAGAGTGCGCCCAATTATGATGACTGTTATTACCGTTATTCTTGGTCTTATGCCGATTATGCTGACAACGGGTACTGGATCAGAGGTCATGCGACGTATTGCCGCACCCATGATTGGTGGCATGGTCAGTGCAACGCTGTTGACGCTGGTGGTGATTCCGGCAGTATTTTTGTTATGGAAAAGTGCAGGCTTGAAAAAGTAAGGATTGTCGCTGCTTTTCAATAAGTCGGGGCAGGCTATTTTTCAAATAAAACGGAATATTTTCCATAGCCTGCTTTTTGTAAATCGGCTTTTGGTATGAATTTTAATGATGCCGAGTTAATGCAATAACGTAAGCCTGTTGGCTGCGGACCATCTTTAAATAAATGCCCTAAATGCGAATCAGCATTTTTACTGCGCACTTCAGTGCGTGGAAAGATCAGGTAGTAATCTTTTTTCCTGGTAATGTTACTTGCTTCCAGCGATTGGTAAAAACTTGGCCAACCAGTACCGGATTTGAATTTGTGAGTAGATGAAAACAATGGTTCACCACTTACCACATCAACATAAATACCGTCACGTTTTTCATTCCAGTATGCATTGTCAAATGGTCGCTCGGTATCATCATTTTGCGTAACAGAATATTGCAGCGGTGTCAGGCTCTGTTTTAGTTCGGCATCTGAAGGTTTTATAAAATTGGAGGAAGGAAGTGTTTGCGTCTTATCATTGCTGAACACAGAAGTCATGGCAAAGGCAGAAATTAAACATGCAATGGCGATAAAGACTTTTTTCATAAGGGCAGCTCTAAAAATAGAAGTGTGATTTAAGGAATGCAGAAAATAGTGCATTTTTTATCCAAAAAGGAGGAGAATAGTGAACTATTTAACGATTATCCAGGAGTGAAAAACTGCTGTTTTATGCGTCTCCATCCTTTGGTTCGTAAACGCCACGTCCGTGTGGCACTGCTCATAAATCGTGCTTCTGTTTTTAGAGATGCCCATAAATATACCCGCTGATCTTTGCTGCTATTGTTAACGGGTATTGAGACTCGGTCAGGCTTGAGAAGTTTCCATCTAGTGTAGTGTATTGAATAGATTGCAAATCAATCCTTTGCCCGGGTAGTGTGTTTTTTAATGCTATCGGCAGAAATAGTAAGCGGTTTTTTTTCAGTTTGATTGTTCAGGGGGTGCTTATTTATTTCATTGTTATGCCCGTTAAGGTGAAAATAGCGGTGTCCATTTATCATCGCTGAAATAAAAGCACCTCTACCTTCATATTTTGTAACATATAAATGGTACCGAGGGTCGGATTAAATTTGTCTGGAACAAATTTAGCATTCGCGTTTTATGCGAATGACCCGAAGGGTGAATTACAGGGATGTAATTCATAATCTAACCGGTAGCCGGTTAGATTCGGTGCATTTGCTGCTGTTCGTTTAATACTCATGAGCTTATTTGTCAGTAACTACTCAGCGTAATTTTGGAAAAGGACGCAGGTTATTGATTTTTAAGGACGCTGTAAATACGTCCATGTACGCTCTACTGCAACATCCATGTTGCAGATGCCTGAAAAATCAATAACCTACATCCTTACCTGGATAATACGCTGAGTAGTTACATTTGTCATACATAAATGGTACCGAGGGCCGGAATCGAACCGGCACTCCCGTCAAGGAACCGGATTTTGAATCCGGCGCGTCTACCAGTTCCGCCACCCCGGCACATATGCGGTCGGTATTTTATAGGAAATAGCGGTCGGTTAACAGCTATTGTGGTTCTTTTTCAGTAACTTCTCAATAAGTCGGGGCAGTATCGCATTTTGAGACTAAGTTAAGCTAATGCAACGTCATTCCGGCAGTCTTTTAGCCGGAATCTATGTTCTTAAATACTAGATTCCGGCTAAAAGACTGCCGGAATGACGATATTCCCAAATTTTATAGCTAACTTACTAGCATTGATGTTGCCCTGGCTTATTGAGAAGTTACCTTTTTCACGGTGAATCACTTCTAAATAATTTAGCAATACAAATTCAGGATGTATTAATGCCTAGGTTACCCCACATCCGGCTAAACAAATTATCAACTTTAATATCGGAATGAGTCAGAATGTTGCTGGTCAAGCATGGTAATTCGGCGGTAAATTTGGCATTATTCATCTTGTGGCTCTTTTGTGTTTGAGTGTTTTGTCTATGCAACTGACATTTTAACACGAAAGACCACTTTTTATTATATTATTCAATCACTTGTATTGATTTTATCGCTGTTTTTAACCCCGAAGCTTGAGTTAATAATGTTTGCTGTACTT
>CAZYCY010000083.1:0-8409 GCA_964646145.1 uncultured Thiotrichaceae bacterium | reverse complement strand
TGCCCTCTATTCTTGGGTTTAGTTTTTGTGAGCTAGAAGGCATTTGTTATCCAGTCAAATTTGTATTGCTGTTTGCCCAGCCAGTTTTGCCTTGTTTTTGACATGGATACAACATCAAATCGCGCATTTTCGTACTGTCTGTTTTTTTGCAGAAACAATTCAGCAGTCCTGCGTAGCTTCCGTTGTTTTGATATGGTTATGCTTTCCAGACCGCCACCAAAATTATTGTTTTTTCGAAAACGCACTTCAACAAAAACCAGTAAATTTTTATCGAGCATGACGATGTCGATTTCACCCGCCCGACAGCTAAAATTTGTAGCAATAAGCTTTAAGCCCTGTGACTTGAGGTAGGCACAGCAGGCTGCTTCTGCATCTTCTCCCTGTTCCAAATGAGCTGCTTTCATTTGCTGCATGGGCAGAGTTAGTTGGCTGTTTCTGGCAGCACAGGTCCAAATATGGCTGGTTCAAAATAAATCGCTCGGCCACGTTCAAATCTTGCCCATAATAAATTTCGGCTAATGCGATTATTTTCATCTAGCCGCATATTGCCTGTTTGACCGTTGAAAAAGGCGTAGTTTTTATTCTGCAGGTATTCCAGGTTATAAACTAGATGGTAAGCATCAATACCAAGGGCAAACAAACGGGTAAGCGATTTCTGTTGTGGCCAGTTGTCAGTGAAGATATTTTCTAATGGCGAAGTATTCTGGAGTACCCAGGGTATATCGTTAAACACCAGACCATTCAGATCTCTGTCCAGGTCACGATTCGGCTTTCCGGTATATACATGTGATGTTGAGTACACCGGCAGATCGCCAGCATGATGAAATTTAAAGGCAGGCATGATGCCTCGTGCAGAGTGATGGGTGGCGACAAGAAAGATCATATCAATATCCTGCCGGCGACGGGGTTCACTTTGTATTCTTTGGCTTATGATGTTTTCTACTCTTCGGCGGCGAATATCGCTTTGATCAAGATTAAGCAGCGTTCTGATCGAGCGGCTGTAGTCATTGGTGTCGGTTGCATAGTTTGATCTGGTGAGCACTTTGCCACCTAAAAATTCATAGTGCTCGGTAAATGCTTTATTTAACCGTCTTCCCCAATCACTATCCGGGTAAAAAACTGCAGCAGAAAATTTATTTTGTCTAATAGCAAGTTCGGCAACTTGCTGAGCTTCATCTATGGGTGATAAGCCAAACTGAAAAAGGTTATTGGTATGGATGTTGCTGTAGTCTGAATAATTGAGCGTTAGTATCGGAATACCAAGATTTTGTTGCTGTGATAACTGGCTAATAACAGCTTTGTCCAGCGGGCCAATTATATTGCTTGCGCCATCGTCAATTGCCTGCTGGTATAGTTGCTGAAAGCTTACGTTTTCATTGCTGCTATCGTAAAATTTGATGACTGGTTTTAACAGGGAGTTTGGGCTACCAGTGTTTGAATCTGCTGTACTTGAATGAAGGAAATAAGCGCTTAACAAGCCATTTTTTATGGCAGCAGTGACGGCTGCTAAATCACCCTGCATGGGCAGTATTACCGCAATTTGTTTTCTTTCAGAAAGTTTGAGCTGATAATTGCTGATAAGATCGCTTAAAAAAGTATTGTCAACAGGGTGTAAAGGATGGTTTGTGCCCCAGTCAAGCAACTTATCTTCCAGTTTGCTGATGTTTTGCTGACCAGTGCGCATGACTTTGGCTAATTCCAGCCAGCCTTTAATAGTCGCGTTGTCAGTGCGTTGCCTGTTTAACTGAGAACTCGGTATACTAGACAATGCTGCCCAGATTTTTTTATTGTTTCGATTTTTATCGGTTTCCTCTATTAGGTAAGCATCGAGTTGTACGCGGCGATCAACCACAAACATATATTTTCCGTATAAAAAATCAAGGTCGGCGGTTAGTGCGTAAAACTTAATTTGTTGTTCGCGCGCGACAGGTTTTATTGTCGCGAGAATTTGATTTACCAATGTTGCATTTTTTTCAGCAATGGCTATTTCTGCAGACAACAGCGAGATTGATGCCTGTGCGCTGGAATCAATATCTGCATCAATGCCAATGTTAGCAAAATCCTGCGTCATTATATCGAGCTGATGTTTGGCCAGACTGATTTCACCTGCCTCGATGTACGTACTGGCAGCAAGAGCGCGGTATTTTAGTTGATCTTCGATAGAATCACTGTTTAGTGCGTGTTCAAGGAAATTTTTTGCCGCCAATATTAATGTGTCCTGGTGTCCCGGAATTATGGCTTCTGTTATCAGTGCTGTCTCTTCTTCCACTGCTGGTGGTTCTGGTTTTAGTGGGCGCGTCTCACAGGCGGCAAGGAAGGCTATGCTGATAAGCAAAAAAAGTTTAAATGTATGTGATTTCAAGATAATATCGGCTAATTAAGTGATAAGTTAAAGAGTGTAAGTATGTTTTGTGAGACCATAAGTGTCAACTGAAAATCATCAAAAACAGGTTGTATTACCGGGTACATTGTATCTTGTTGCGACCCCGATAGGTAATTTAACGGACATCACGAAGCGTGCAATATCGGTGTTAGAGCAGGTTGATATGATTGCAGCAGAAGATACCCGTCACAGCCAGCGTTTACTGTCTTATCTTGGCATAAAAACAAAATCACGCGCCTACCACGAGCATAATGAAGAGCGTATAACGCCTAAGTTGCTGGATGAGCTTGAAGCAGGGGGATCCATCGCAGTTATCTGTGATGCAGGTACACCGTTGATCAGCGACCCTGGTTATCGACTGGTAGCACAGGCGCATGATCGAAATATTACTGTCGTGCCCGTGCCAGGAGCCTGCGCCGCCATTGCCGCTTTAAGTGCTGCCGGTCTGGCGACAGACGCCTTTACTTTTGAAGGCTTCCCGCCAGCAAAGCGAGGAGCACGCTTACATTATTTTGAACCGCTGTCGCAGCAACAGCGTACCATGATTTTTTATATTTCCTGTCATCGAATAATTGCAACCTTAAAGGATATGCAGTCAGTATTTGGTGACAATAGACGCGTTACTTATGCCAGAGAATTAACCAAAACATTTGAGACCATAAAAAGAATGGAATTGTCCAGTTTGCTGGACTGGGTAGAAGCGGACGATAATCAACGCAAAGGTGAGATTGTACTGGTTGTTGAAGGCAATGTCGCTCAAGACTCAGATGTTACGCAGATTGATCATTATTTATCGGTATTACTAAGTGAACTTCCGGTGAAGCAGTCGGTAAGTCTGGTGGTGAAGATGACCGGCGAGAACAAAAATGATGTTTACAAACGCGCATTGGCATTGAAAAAATCCTGAGAGCAATGATTTATACGAATAAAAAACGGTTGTCTGCCTCAGTATTTTTGATATTAAGTTTATTTATTTATACTTATGCTCAGGCAGCAAATGATAAGGCTTTTTTCTGGAAAGTAACCCCTGCTCAGTACTCAGCTGAACAGGAGCCATACAGTCAGGCAGTAGTTTATCTGATGGGTTCACTACATTTTGCCGATAAAAGTTTTTATCCATTACGAAAAGAAATAGAGCAGGCATTTTCTCACTCGCACACCCTGGTGGTGGAGCTGGATATTAATAAAATAGACGCTGCAAGCTACCATCAGTTGATAGCGCAGAAGGGCAGCTTTAGAGATGGAGCAACAATAGAAGAGTTTATTTCCGAGCAGACATGGCAGCAACTACGGCAACGGTTGCAGCAGTTAAATATCCCTTATGATTCTGTAAAACACTATAAACCAGGTATATTGGTGCTGACTTTAGCGGCTGTGCAGATCGTGCAAATGGGATTTGTGCCAGAGTTTGGAATAGACGTTCACTTTTTGAACAAAGCCTCTTTGCCAGGTCAGTTAAAAGAGATTATTGAGCTGGAAACACTGGAACAGCAGATAAATCTGTTTTTAAATATCCCTGATGGTGATTTGTTGCTAAAAGAAAGTTTGCGCTCAATGGACGAGGCAGAGTTACAAATGGCGAAGCTGGTTCGTTATTGGAAAACAGGCAACGAAGAAAAAATGAATGAACTATTGTTTGAAAATGCGTTAACCGAGTATCCAGCATTTAGCGCAATATATGACAGTTTGGTTTACCAGAGAAATCAACAAATGGTATTAAAAATTGAAAACATGTTGCAACGACCGGGCAGCTATTTCGTGGTTGTTGGCGCTGGGCATCTAATTGGTGACAAGGGCATCGTTAATGTGCTGAAAGAGCAAGGTTATAATGTGGAACGGCATTAGTGAATATTAAACCTGAAAAAAATCAAATACCGGGCAGTGGCTATCGCAAGAAATGCCGTTGAGTCGGGTTTCCTTCTCCACATGTTTCTTTATCTGGGTTATTATCCATCCGTTTATTACAGATAATTAAATATACGAGGATAATATGTCATTAGATTTTGCATCGATGCCAGATGAAAAAGGTTATTTTGGAGAGTATGGTGGTCAGGTAATACCGCCGGAACTGGTAAAGGTCATGGATAATATCAATGATGTCTATGACCAGGTTAGCCAGACCGAGGCATTCCAGCAAGAACTGGCATCGTTAAATGCAGATTATACCGGTCGACCTAGCCCCATCTATTTTGCCAGACGCCTAACAGAAAAATGCGGCGGCGCACGCATCTTTTTTAAACGTGAAGATTTGAATCATACCGGTGCGCACAAAATCAATCATTGTCTGGGTGAGGCGTTGTTAGCCAAACACATGGGCAAAACTAAGGTGTTGGCAGAAACCGGTGCCGGGCAACATGGCGTCGCACTGGCAACGGCCTGCGCACTGCTCGGTATGGACTGTGAAATTCACATGGGCGAGATTGATATCATAAAAGAACACCCGAATGTGACCAAGATGAAAATTCTGGGCTGCAAACTGGTGCCGGTCTCACGTGGTACCCGTACCTTGAAAGACGCGGTTGACAGTGCTTTTGAAGAATACCTTAAAGACCCGGTTAATTATTTTTATGCCATCGGTTCGGTTGTTGGGCCGCACCCGTTTCCCAAAATGGTGCGTGATTTTCAGAGTATTGTTGGTCACGAAGCGCGTCAGCAGTTCTTGTCCAAAGAGGGAAAATTACCTGACATCGTCGCCGCCTGTGTTGGCGGTGGTTCCAATGCCATTGGCATATTTACCGCTTTTCTAAAAGATGAAAATGTGAAGCTTGTCGGTATCGAACCAGCGGGTAAGGGGCTGGAATCTGGTCAGCACGCGGCTACTCTTACCCTCGGCAGCAAGGGTGCAATTCATGGTTTTGAGTGCTATAACCTGCAGGACGATGAAGGCAAGCCATTGCCAGTTTATTCCATCGCTTCCGGGCTGGACTATCCTGGCGTCGGACCGCAGCACTGTTACCTCAAAGACATCAAACGTGTGCAGTATGAAACCGCTGATGACGAGGAATGTCTGGATGCGTTCATGGTCATGTCGCGCCTGGAAGGCATCATTCCCGCGCTGGAAACTGCACACGCCATCGCTTATGCCATACGCACGGCAGCAACGATGACAAATGAACAGACCATTTTGGTTAATTTGTCGGGGCGTGGCGATAAAGATGCAGACTTCGTCGCTGAAAAACTGGGTTTGTAGATTACAGGTACGACTTGAGCCGTTGCGAAATACATTGTGCAAAGCTCACTCAAACTGGAAAACTTACATTTTACAAACCAAGCTTTTTCTCAAGATAATGAATATTGGTGCCACCTGCCTGGAAATTTGAGTCAGCCATGACTTCTTTATGCAGGTCTATATTGGTGTTAATACCAGTAATGCTGATTTCATCGAGTGCGCCCTGCATGCGTGCCAGTGCGACTTCTCGGTTGCAGCCATAGGCAATCAGTTTGCCGATCATGGAGTCGTAATGTGGCGGTACCGTGTAGCCGGCATAGATATGAGTGTCGATACGAATACCGGGACCACCGGGTGCGTGGTAACGTTCAATGGTGCCGGGTGAGGGGACGAAGGTTTTATGGTGCTCTGCATTCAGGCGGCATTCAATGGCGTGACCTCTAATTTCAATATCGCTTTGTTTGTAGCGCAGTTTTTCGCCTGAGGCAATGTAGAGCTGTTCTTTGATGATGTCGACACCGGTGATCATTTCAGTCACAGGATGCTCGACCTGTACTCGCGTATTCATCTCGATGAAGTAAAATTCATCGTCCTGATATAAAAATTCAAAGGTGCCTGCACCACGATATTTTGTTTTGATGCAGGCGTCTATGCAGCATTGACCGATTTTTTTACGTTGTTTTGGGGTGATGCCGGGTGCGGGGGCTTCTTCTACTACTTTCTGATTGCGTCGTTGCATGGAGCAATCACGCTCACCAAGATGAATAGCATTTCCCTGGCCATCCGATAAAATTTGTATTTCAATATGACGTGGTGTTTCCAGGTATTTTTCCATGTACACCATGTTATTACCGAAAAAAGTACCCGCTTCCTGTTTGGTTAAAGCAATTGAATTACTTAAAGTCGCGTCAGAATTAACTACCCGCATACCTCGACCACCACCACCGCCCGCAGCCTTAATAATTATGGGGTAACCAATTTTGTTGGCGAGTTGTACGTTGGCATCGTTGTCATCATCTAGAGGACCGTCGGAGCCTGGGACGCAGGGTACGCCTGCACTTTTCATTGCTTTTATGGCTTCGACCTTGTCGCCCATGATGCGAATGGTTTCAGGTTTTGGACCAATAAAAATAAAGCCACTATCTTCTACACGTTCGGCAAAATCTGCATTTTCTGATAAAAAGCCATAGCCGGGATGGATGGCAACTGCGTCAGTGACTTCAGCCGCGCTGATGATTGCGGGAACATTCAGGTAGCTTTGATCAGAGGCGGCAGGACCAATGCAAACTGATTCATTAGCCAGACGAACATGTTTCAGGTCGCGGTCAGCTTCTGAATGTACGGCAACAGTTTTGATGCCGAGTTCGCGACATGCTCGTAATATGCGTAATGCGATTTCGCCGCGATTGGCGATAACAACTTTTGATATCATGTGATTACCTTATTCGATAACAATAAGTGGTTGACCAAACTCAACAGGCTGAGCATTATCAACAAGAATGGCTTTAACTACACCGGACTTATCAGCTTCAATCTGGTTAAGGATCTTCATCGCTTCAATGATGCAGACGGTGTCACCTTCGCTGACACTGTCGCCGATTTTGCAAAAGTCGGGTGCACCCGGTGAGGCAGCGGTATAGAAAGTGCCTACCATTGGTGCATTCACAGAATGACCGCTGATGGCGCACTCTTTGCTCGCTTTGTCAGTGGTGTTGTCAGCAGCGGCAGTTTCGCCAGCAGCAGCGACCGGTGTTGCTGGCATCGGCGCGGCGCCCGTCTGCATCAACCCGGGCATCCACCCAGGCATCGCCATGGCTGGACCCGAAGTGGGGTAGCGAGAAATGCGTACCGATTCCTCGCCTTCGTTAATTTCAATTTCCGCAATACCAGACTCTTCCAGTAGCTCAATTAATTTTTTTACTTTTCGAATATCCATAAGAATAGACCTTTTGGGTGGTTAACCCTGTTTTTATGTCCATGGATGGACGGACATGTTTGCTTTTTGGCGCAATGAGTCATGGATGGCGATGCGATTATTTGTATTTTTTGTGTATAACAGTTCGCGCATCAATGGTTTTTCTGTAAAGATTTGATGGCTGCCTGTAATGCGAGTTCATAACCCAAAGCACCCAGACCAGAAATAACGCCAACAGCAATATCAGAAAAATAGGAATGTTCTCGAAATTTTTCGCGGGCGTGAATATTAGATAAATGAACCTCTATAAAGGGAATATTGATTCCACTTAGTGCATCTCGCAGCGCGACACTGGTATGGGTGAATGCTGCGGGATTGATAATAATATATTGTACATTATTGTTGAGTGCTCTATGTGTGTGCTCAATAAGCTCTGCTTCGGCGTTACTTTGCACGCATTGTAGCGTGAGCTTGTGATTAGTGGCAATTGCTGACAATCTTTGGTTAATGCTGTCGAGTGTGTCTGAACCATAAAACTCAGGCTCGCGAGTGCCTAAAAGGTTCAGGTTGGGACCATTGATGACGAGTAAATCAGGCATTATGAGTCGTTATCCTCTATTTGTACTACTTGACTTCTAAGTAACAAAAATAAAATCATGTTACTTGTAGGGCGTCTCTAAAAATACAAGTACCACTGAGAAAAACCATAAACAGCACCTGTTTCATGCAAAAAATCGTTAAATACAGCGAGTGCTCCATCCTTTGGTTGGTAAACGGTACATCCATGTGCCACTGCTCGCTTCATTTTTGTCTAAAACATGCACTATTTCTGACCTCCCTCAGTAGCACTTGTATTTTTGAGGTGTCCTTGTAGATGGTTAATCGAACATGGTTTGGGTTGCTAAGGACTCAGGATTAAATAAGATGCGGAACTTAACGCCG
>CAZYCY010000082.1:0-8486 GCA_964646145.1 uncultured Thiotrichaceae bacterium | reverse complement strand
CATGGTTTGGGTTGCTAAGGACTCAGGATTAAATAAGATGCGGAACTTAACGCCGTAGTTTGTTTCAGATTGGATGATTTCAAAAGGCGCATAGTTGCGCTACGCAACGATTTGAGATCATTCAAGCTGGAGTAAAAAGGCAAGTTAAGTTTCGTAAGTTATTTGATCCTGAGTCCTAAGTAGTTACAAAGTAATATACATGGATGAACAGGATGAACAGGGGTTTTAAACTTTAATCCTGTATATTCATGTAACTGTGGTATATTCTTTACCCTTTTAAGTAGTCACGTTTCAGCTTTAATATGCAAGTTCAGGGCTATTTTCTAGTTAAATATAATATGTCGATGAGTTTGCACAAAAACCGGCTAAATGTCCACTATTTCGGTGAATTTGCATCGAAAATCGTATAAGTTACAGCTTGATGCCGTGTTTTTTCATTATTTCTTTTGCTTTCGTTTTACTAAGTTCTCCCACAATTGTGTAGCTAATTATGCCTTCATCATTGATGATAACAGTGTATGGTAATGCACCGACAGTGTTGCCGTAGCGTTTTGCTAGTGCTATACCATCGGCACCTACAACCAATATTGGGTAATTTATGCCCATTTTTTCCGAAAATTCAGCAACCGCGTGTTCATTATCAATGGCAATACCAATAAATTGCAGTCCCTGGTCAGCATAGGAATTTTGTAAATTAATAAAGTCAGGAATCTCTTTTTTGCAGGGTGGGCACCAGGTCGCCCAGAAATTAAGAAAAATTAACTGACCGTCCCATTCTTTGATGTTGCGTAATTCACCATTTAGATCGACAGCAGCAAATTCGATGCGTTGCGAACCGACAACAGGGTTGTTATGTGCTTGTGATTTCGCTTGGTTCAGGTGTTTTTGTAAGGCAATACCACTGCCGCCAGCGATAAGGATAGCGGTGATTAGAATTAAAAAATTTTTCATTTTTTTAAATGCAGAGGCATGTTTTTTTAAACACTGGCAGTGTTTAATTTATCGCATTTTCTATATGAGGGCTAAATTTTTCAGCGGGCATAAAGCCCACTACACGGTAATTTTTACGTTCAATGCCATCGTTGCCAAAAAACATTATTGAAGGCGGGCCGATGATGCCAAAGTGTTTGTATAAAGCAGTATCCTGTTCATCATTGGGGGTAACATCGGCTCTTAAAAGCACAGCACCCTCCAGAGCTTGATGCACCGAAGCTTTGCTAAAAGTAAAGGCTTCCATTTCTTTGCAGGAAACACACCAGTCAGCATAAAAGTACAGCATCGCCGGTTTGCCAGCGGCGGTGGCTTTATTCAGCTCTGCTTTAAAGCCGTCAACGCCTTTGATATCGATAAAGTTCAATTTTTCAGTTTGCGTTATGCTGCCAGAAAAGTTGCTCAGTCCCTTTAATGGTTGAAATACATTACTGCCACCACTGGCCATACCTAATAAAATAATAATGCCGTAAACCAGCAGTAATATTCCAGTGCCTTTCCACAGTTTTTTCCAGCCACTACTGCCTTCTTTCAAGCCGTCAACCGCGCCCATATAGACGGCCGAAATAATAATTAATGCTGCCCACAAAGACATGGTGAAGGCAGCGGGAGTGACTCTTTCCAGTAACCAGATGGCGAGACCGAGTAACATGACACCAAATACGATTTTAATGGTGTCCATCCACGTGCCCGCTTTGGGTAAGAATTTTCCTGCTGAAGTGCCAATGACTAACAACGGCGCACCCATGCCCATGCTTAAAGCAAATAAGGATAAACCACCAAGCACGGCATCACCGGTTTCTGCGATGTAAATGAGTGCGCCGACCAGAGGCGCGGTGACGCAAGCGCCAACAATGAGTGCAGACAAAAGACCCATAATCACAACCCCTGCGAAAGTACCGCCCTTCTGGCTATTACAAATGCTGGTTAATCGGCTTTGTACGCCTGATGGCATTTGTAATTCATAGAAGCCGAACATGGACAGTGACAAAGCGACGATAATGATAGCCAGTGCACCAATAACCCACAGATTTTGAAACCACGCCTGAATATTCTCGCCGGACAAGCCAACCAGTACACCAATGACGGTAAAAGTCACGCCCATTGCCAGCACATAAGTCAGCGATAAATAAAAAGCTTTGCGGGTGGTTATGTCTTTACCCTGACCAGCAATGATGCCAGATAGAATAGGCACCATTGGTAACACGCAGGGGGTAAAGGCAAGCAGTAAGCCAGCGGCAAAAAAGATAGCCAGGGTTAATGGCAGGTTGCCACTGTGCAGGGTAGCTGCCATCTTGTCTTGTTCAGAGATGAAAGTGGATGGACTTTTATCTTCATCAGCGATAGCATCTGTCTGCGTCTGTGCCATTGCAGCAGAGATGGGTGAGATTTTTACAGTAAATTTCTTGGTTTGTGGTGGATAACAGATACCGTGAATTTCAGAACAGCCCTGGTACTTGACCTTGAAAGAAACTTCTTTATCACCATCATTGGTAAACTGGTAAGGTAAAGTAACCGTTGCAGAGTTATAAAACACGTAAAGCGTTTCATTGAAAATTGGGTCATATATCGATTTGCCGGCAGACATAACCAGCGGCTTTGCAGTAATGCCGGGCTCATCACTGGTGATCTGCATCTTGTCACGATACAGATAATAACCCTCAGTAATATCCCAGTTAACGATGAATTGCCCGGGTTGCGAGTCATAGCTGATTTTAAAGGCAATTTCAGGGTCAAGAGGCTCATCCTGACCACCGAGGAGGGCATCGAGAATATTGAAGCTTCCTGTGGCTGCAACAGGAAGGCTGATGCTAAGGAGCAGTAGAAATGAAACAAAGAGTCTTAGTAGATTCTTTATAAATAGTTTTTTCATTGTGGGTTGCTTATATGATTGTAATTGCAGGCTATAAAATTAGACAGAGCGAATGGTTTAGGTTCAAATAATGCTAGACAGTTATAACTTTGTCCACTTTAGTGTGTCGTAAATACTAGCAAAAAATGCTTTAATAGTATCTTTAAATAACAATATCTTATAGAAACAGCAAAAACAGATCGGAAATATGCCATTATTATTGTTTATTATTATTCCCCTTATTGAGTTGTATCTCATTATTGTCGTCGGTGGTGTAATCGGTGCTGTCTGGACGGTGCTGTTAGTTATTTTAACAGCAGTAATAGGTGTTAGCTTATTACGTATTCAGGGCATGAGTACCCTGGCTCGCGCACAGAGAAACATGGCGCAAGGGCAGGTTCCCGCTATGGAAATGATGGAAGGTCTTGCCCTCGCGGTCGCGGGTGTGTTGCTGATTACGCCAGGCTTTCTTACTGATGCTCTTGGTTTTTTAGTTCTGCTGCCGAGTACCAGGCAGGCGATTATTCGTTATATTATGACGCGTTCTGCAGTGCAGACGGGTTTTGTAGGCAAATCTGATGACCGATCGTCAACACAGTATTATCAGCAGAAACCCGAAGAAAAGCCTTCACAGACAAACCCTCCTAAAGTAGGTCGTACCATTGAAGGTGAATGTCGCCGCGAGGATTAGAGTTTTACCTAAATTCTGCAAGAGCTTGTGCTATATGTGTGTAAGCACTTGCAGGATTGTAACTACTCAGCGTAATTTTGGAAAAGGACGCAGGTTATTGATTTTTAAGGACGCTGTAAATACGTCCCCATGTTTGCTTACTTGGCGCTCTACTGCAACATCCATGTTGCAGATGCCTGAAAAATCAATAACCTACATCCTTACCTGGATAATACGCTGAGTAGTTACGCAGGATTTAGGTTTTAGTTTACTGATGAAGAAACTAGCCAGATGTAGTCAAAAGGCGGACGTGCCAGTTGAAAGAGGGCACCGTATCGCTCGACTGTATTCCATCCCTTGCGGTAATCGAGAAACGCAATGGACGCAACCTTTTTGTCGGGTTTAAATGCTTTTAAATGTGCCGCTGCACCCAGATCCAGCCGTACATGCTCCGAGCCTGCAATCAGCACAGCAGGGCTTTTACCTTGTGCAAGTCGCCATGCCATGTAGGCATCTCTCGCCAGTTGCGCGGCAACCAGACCCACAATAGTCGGATCATTTTCGCTTAATCCGTGAGCCTGACGCAGTCGAGGTATCAGACGTTCCACAAGTATTTTTAGTTCTGCGCTGCTTTGTTCCGGGAAAAGCTGTTCGCGAAGTGAGCGCGGAATAGCCAGTAAGCCAAAGCGACGGATATTGTGCATAAGTTCTACAGCTATATTGGCATGCAGAACAGGAAGCTCATGCAGGTCAGCAAGGCGGAACAGAGGGGCGTAGGCAGACCAGATCGGCCAGCCGCGCAGCTCCCATTCCAGCACTTTCTCTCGCGCACGATCATGCTCCAGAGATGGAACTGGTAGCCCATGCTGTGAGGAATCAGAGCGGAAATGTTGATGACGCTTTTCCTCTCTCTCGCTTAACATCTCAAAAAATAAAGCGGGTCGCTGACCTGCTTCCAGCAGTGAAGAAATTATCATGGCTTGAATGTAATGATGCTCAGCTCTGTCGTGTTGCTCGCCCAGCATGACCACATCAGCCTTCGCCAGACGCTCCAGCAGAACAACCACATTGATTTGACTGCCATCGGACACATCCAGAATCATCACTTCATCGGCAATACTGCATGGCGCGAGCATGGTCATAAGTAGTAATCCGAGTACGCGACTAAACCATCTAAACACACGCGTGCTTCCTGGCATAGAAGGGTAACTTGATACGTGGGGCACAGCTACAGTTCTATCCCTTCCTGTGCCATCTGTTTCCTGGCGTGCTGGGCAGCCGCTTCTCCCGCGCTGAACGCCCATTGGCTGGTTAGCACTGCTATATCGTTCGACACTGCTACATTAGCCGCAGTATATCTTTTGCCGGCCGGGGTACGCAGAAAATCATTTATTTCCGAGAGTAGAGCAAAGGACATATGGCGTGTGTACACCTCAGCCAAATACTGATAAAGCATCGGCAGGCTTGCGTGTAATTCGACACCAATGATTTCACCATAGCGGCGATAGGCATCCTCGTTCAGACCAGGACGATTAATGCGCAGTATTGTCACACTTTGGTCAACTATATGCGGAATCAATAACTGATATATCTTGTCCGTACCGGACAAGCTGACCAGTTCCATGGCTGCAAGCTCTAGTTCCGATTTAGCAGAGGCTTTATCAGCCACAGCTGGGTACGCGCTCAAAAGCAGCAGCCAGCTCAATATCAACGCGGTGAATTTTTTTGCTACAGGTTTCATTATTTTGCTCCAGATAAGTTTTTTGCAATTATGGTTTTATAAAATAAAGTGGTGGTAATTGCAGCCCGCCACCGCCCATGGGTGACAGCAAGGTGTCATTGGTAGTTATCTCTGTTCCCGCAGCGGGAAATAATGCCAATACCCTGCCTGGTGTTCCAGCTTGTTCGCGTGAGTGCCAGAAGCGTTTGAACTGGGCACGGCGCATTTTGGTATTGCCCCAGGAAGGGTCAGCAAGCCAGACCCCATGCTCGTCGATTCCCTTTAGCACCGAAAAGTGACCTTCCCGGTAATTGAGATAGACGATCACCGGGCGGCTGATTTTTGTCAATGCCTGATAGTCCAACGCCAACCCCACTGGCTTGAACCCGAATTCCGTTGCGGCTCTGGCAAGGTCAGCCATGGTAAAAGCCTGTTTCAGCCCAACTCGGTCAATCACTTCCAGCTCATTAACTTCCATGCCATAATGATAAGTAAGTAGCCCTGCCAAGGATGCCGCGCCACAGGAATAATCAAAGCGTTGCTTGACAATACCCTGGTCGCGTATCTCCTGCCACGAGCGCACTGGCACGCTATCGAGCAAATGCCCGCCGCTGACAAGCTCGGCAGCAGGGGCGATAGGGCTCCATCCTGACAGTAGCAACAAGCCCGGCAGAAACCATGCTTTGACCATGCTGTGTTTGGCAATGGCGTAGCTATACATTAATACAATACTCCACAATATTTGTTTAGCCACTCTTGCATGTAAATCAACAACATCATTATTGTTATAAACGGGATAACCGAAAGTTCAAATTGCCAATATGGCTGTATATTTTTTATGTACCTATAAATAACTATGGAGAAGTATATAGGCAATATAAACCCTACTACAAACACTAACCCGGTTACCATTCCAGCTAACAGCTCGGAATAACTTGTTATTGCAGCCAGGAATTCACAAAAGTTTTTAATCATTGGCGATTATGCTTGCTTGTGGCAGTGTGTGCATCCACCATCTGAGTCACCATTCCTGGAATCATTACAGGTATACATTAATAAAATCCTTCGCAATATTCACCAAACCAAATAATTAGCATAACTGAAAAAAACATCATTCCATATGTCATAAGCATAGATTCAAATCGCCAATACGGCTGAATGTTCTTCATGTATCTATAAATAACTACGGAGAGATATGTAGGCAATATAAACCCTGCTCCAAGCACTAGCCCGATTACCATTCCAGCTAAAAGCTCGGAATAGCTTGTTATTTCAGCCTGGAATTCACAAAAGTTTTTAATCATTGGTAATTGTGCTTACTTGTGGCAGTTATGGCATCCATCACCACCGCCACCGCCACCACCACCACCACCGCCACCGCCACCACCACCACCACCAATCGCATTTGCTACTTGACCACCAGCAAGCCCAGTATAAAACCCGACTTGACTATTTAAAATTGCACCAGCTATCCCAGCTGGTCCACCAAGAAAGCCAGCTAGGGCTCCAGCAGCTACAGCACCACCAAATTCAGCCCAGTTACCTGGTCGTCCACTTCCTATTGTCCCACCAATATAGCCAGCGCCAGTACCGATTCCTCCAGGTATAGCACTCACTAGTCCCCAACGTCCCTTAGTCTCATTCATCTCCTCCTCACCAAGATAAACGATGTGCCTCAAGTCAGAAGGCGAGGCAGCACTGAACAGGGCTGCCATTTCATCTTCTGTAAGTTGTCCCGGCACTGCTGTCTGACTGAAACCGAGCATAACCACCATGAGCGGGGTTGCCCATTTTGCCCTTTTTATAAAAATGTGATGTTTCATCTTAATTATCTCCGATTTTAAGTATCAATATAAAAATTGCCCCATCAGGGGCGCCATGTAAAACCCGTTACTATATTCGCTGTCTCATTGCCAGCCACGCCAGCTTGAGCGCTGATATTTAATACCAGTTTTTGAGTGAGTCTATGGGTGTAACCCAGGGTAAGGGCTGTTATGCCAGTCCATTCAGAAGATGTAATGCCGTGAACTTTATTTTTACCCCTGAAGCTTTGTGAAATACCCCAGCGAAAACTGATGGCAGGATTTACTGCAAAGCCGAATGAAGCGCTTATGCCCAGCATTTCGCCATAGTCAAGACGTATTCCTGCGACAGTGCGGGGTGCAAAGTGGCTGTAGGTGCCCGTCAATGATAATAGAACCGGATCAAATGCCCAGTGGCTGGAGATGCCAAGCATCCCTGTTTTGCCATGCAATGTCTTATTACCGTGCTTTTCGGCTAGTGTAAGGTTAGCAAACAGCAGCATAAAGGGGGTATCATAGTATGTGGTCAGGCGATAATCCGCCCCTGCGGTAAGGCTGCGCCAACCAGCTCTGGATTTGGTGTGGCTAGTATTTGTTTGCTGATCCAGTGTAAGTGTGCGACGGGCATTAGCACTGAAACCCAAGTTGAGGTTGAAGCCACCACCAATGCCATAACGCAAACCAACACGGGAAGTCAGGGTATCGCGCTTTTCATTACTGGCGGATATCTCCGGCAAAATAATAACCAGCCCGGAAAACAGCGGTGCGGCAATCGTGCCGATATTGATTTCTTGCTGATCTCTGGTGTTGTAAGCAAAGGAAAGGCTCAGTGCGATCCGTCCTTTTTTCGGGGAGAAATCTTCAATTTTAAAAAGGCTATCCGACTCGCGTCGCTCATCGGGTTCGCTGGCGGCAGATGTAAATGCCAAAGGGAAAATCAGTAGCAGAGAAATTGAAAACTGCGAGTACGCAAAGTTGCCACGACGTTGCTGACTGACTGACTGACTGACTGACTGACTGACTGACTGACTGAATTATATGCGACTTCACGCCGTTACGCTCGGGCAGAATACTGACTCCTTGTTGCTCTACCGCTTTTACGACTAGAGTGTTTACTTCACAATTGAGAATGAGAATGAGATTCATCCATACTTTTTACTTTAGGAGAAACATAGATTAATGTCAAGCCTGAAATGTTTTTTCTGAGTTATTGTTCATCACCCCCTTGTAATCACTAAAATCACCCGCATTAGTCGAATCATCAAAACTTTTTGGACAATATTCGGGTTTAACCCCTTGACTCCACAAGTTTCGTCATTATTATTAGCACTCACTTAAAGAGAGTGCTAAATTATTATTTATTTTTAAATCTATAACTTTAATCCAGAGGAAAACAAAAATGAAAATACGTCCATTACACGACCGCGTTGTCGTTAAACGTATGGAAGAAGA
>CAZYCY010000081.1:5543-8544 GCA_964646145.1 uncultured Thiotrichaceae bacterium | reverse complement strand
GAGAAGTTACAGAATAACTTTGCAAGCTACTATAATTCAGCAATAATAACACCCCATGTCTTCACTCATTTCAGTCAACAACTTAACTCGTCGCTACGGTGACGTGGTAGCAGTAAACAACATCAGCTTTGAACTTGCTGCTGGTGAAATTCTGGGCTTTCTTGGTCCGAACGGTGCTGGTAAGTCAACCACTATGCAGATGTTAACTGGCAACCTGGCACCCACGCTGGGTGAAATCAGCATCAATGGTGTTGATTTACTGGACAACCCCAAAACAGCTAAAGCGTCACTGGGTTATTTACCGGAAGTGCCTCCTTTATATAAAGAAATGACGGTGACAGAATACCTTGTTTTTTGCGCCCGCCTGCACCTGATTAGCAAACCACAAATCAAAACAGTTTGCGACTACGCCATTGAATGTTGCGGTCTGGGTGATGTCCAACAACGTTTAATCCGGAATTTATCAAAAGGCTATCAGCAGCGAGTAGGCATCGCGCAGGCAATTTTACATTCGCCACCTGTGATTATTCTTGATGAACCGACGGTAGGACTGGATCCGGTTCAAATTATAGAAATTCGCCAGTTGATAAAAACCCTGGGAGAAACTCATGGCATTATTTTATGTACACATATTTTGCCCGAGGTTCAGGCAGTGTGTAACCGTG
Source organism: uncultured Thiotrichaceae bacterium (assembly GCA_964646145.1). Lineage (GTDB taxonomy): Bacteria > Pseudomonadota > Gammaproteobacteria > SZUA-229 > SZUA-229. The sequence continues at coordinate 7,879 of CAZYCY010000081.1, read as the reverse complement.
TACAAATCATCAACCAGGGCAATCTGGTTTATAGTGCCAGCATGGCTGACATATTGCACCAGCAAACACCAAAATACGAGATCTCCCTGCTATCAGCTATCGATAAAGATGAAATGAGAAGCCATGATGTTTTTAAATCCATTACTTTCATTGATAATAAAAATTTTCTTGTCGAATCCGATTTACCGGCGGACAAACTTAGCCAATACATCGTCAATCAACACTGGGGCTTAACGCGATTCAACAGGCAGCAAATTTCTCTGGAACAAATATTTATAGATTTAACCACCAGCGATAATAGTACCAATGAACACGACAGCACTCGGCCTCACTAAAAATCACGCAACACCATGATACTAACCATCGCAAAACGTGAAGTTCACAGCCTGTTTTCATCGCCGCTGGCATGGGTAATACTTGCTGTCATTCAGATTGTTCTGGCATGGTCATTTTTTTTATCCATTGATGTTTTTTTTAGCATCCAGGCTGAACTGGCAACAATGAAAAACGCGCCCGGCGTTACCGATTTAGTAGTTTCACCCCTGTTTGGAGTTGCCAGCATTATATTATTAATGATAACGCCTTTACTTACCATGCGGCTTATTAGCGAAGAAAGGCGCAACAAGACCATGGCACTGTTATTCAGTGCGCCAGTCAGCATAACTGAAATCGTGCTCGGCAAATACCTGGGTTTATTACTTTTTATTGGCACCATATTGTGCTTAATTGTACTTATGCCGTTGTCACTCGCGATGGGAACCGAGCTGGATTTCACTAAAATATTTTCCGGCGCGCTCGGTTTATTTTTAATGCTGGCTGCATTCAGTGCCGCCGGTCTGTATATGTCATCATTAACAGACAACCCCTTAATAGCTGCAATAACTACCTTTGGCTTATTACTGTTGTTATGGATGATGAATGCAAACAGTGTAGCAGTAACACAGGGGAGCAATATTTTAAGTTATCTGTCACCGCACACTCATTTTACCGCCATGTTACGTGGCATCGTTAACAGTGCTGGCATTGCTTATTTTTTACTGTTTATTTTCAGCTTTCTTGTTCTGTCTATAAAACAACTTGAAAACCAGCGCTTGCAATCTTGAATTTTTAGAACATGAAGTTAACCAGTCAATCACGCTTGCAACTCACTATTCAGAAAATTATTTTTCTGTTACTGTTTATTAGTAGCATTGGTATGCTGGCATGGATCAGCAATCACTATAACCACCAGTTTGACTTAACTGCAAACCAGCGCCACTCGCTATCAAGCAATAGCATTGATTTGTTAAACAGTCTTGAGCAAAGTGTAATGGTTCATGCCTACACCACCGATGAAGTAACAAAACAAGCCATTATTGAGATCATCAGTCGTTACCAGAAGGTTAAAGCAGACTTTAATGTGCGATTATTAAACCCCGATATTGATATTGAACAAGCACAGAAAGACGGCATTGTGATGAACCAACCCTTTGCTTTTGTTATTTATTACAACAACCGTATGGAGCACATCACTTCATTAAGCGAACAGGCCATCAGCAATGCCTTGCTACGACTAAACCGTCGTGATAACCAGCAGGTTGTTTTTTTAACTGGTCATGGCGAACGCGATTTACATGCAGATAACAACAGAGCCTATTCAGAACTGTATCAACAACTGAAACAAATGGGCTTCAACTTGCAAAGCATTAATTTATTGCAAAAACCCTTACCCGACAATACAAAAATACTGGTCATTGCTGGTCCCGTCCACGCTTATCTAAGCGGCGAAATCGATATAATTAAAAACTTTATCGCCAGTGGCGGCAACCTGTTGTGGCTTGCTGATCCTGGCGACACGCAAGGACTCGACACATTGGCCACCTCATTGGGGCTACGGCTGCAAGAAGGGGTCATTGTTGACAACAATGCCGTGCTAAGGCGCGCACTAAACATACAGCATGCTGCGATTATTCCGGTAAGCGATTATTTTCCGCACCTTATTACCCATACCATGCGATTCCACACCTTGTTTCCATTCGCACGCGGCATTAGCCCTCTCGCAAATATGGAAAGCACAATGCTGAATAACAGCAGCATCAATAATAACTGGCAGGCAGAAGCGCTGTTTAATTCATTTAGTAAAAGCTGGAGCGAAACCGGTGGGCTAACAGAAGAGGTGATATTTGATTCCGGCGCAGGTGATATTGCAGGACCAATGACTATTGCCGTTGCCCTGCATCGCTCATTCGGACAACAGACCGAGCAGTGGCACAAGGACGTGCCGTTAACGAACCAAAGGACGGAGCAGTGGCACAAGGACGTGCCGTTAACGAACCAAAGGACGGAGCAGTGGCACA
>CAZYCY010000081.1:0-5443 GCA_964646145.1 uncultured Thiotrichaceae bacterium | reverse complement strand
ACCAAAGGACGGAGCAGTGGCACAAGGACGTGCCGTTAACGAACCAAAGGACGGACAAACTATCTCCACAGACTATAAACCAGCGCATCGTTGTCGTTGGCGACAGTGATTTCCTGGCGAACGCACACATAGGTTCGGGCGCTAACCTTAATCTGGGGTTGAATATTTTTAACTGGCTAATTGGCGATGATGACTTTATCTCTGTCGAAGTAAGGCCCTCACCCGACACCAGACTGGTATTAAATGACGCACAATTAATGATTATCGCTTTTGGTTTCTTTTTGATTATACCCTTGCTGCTATTAATAACAGGTTTTACAATCTGGTATAAACGTAAAAAACGATAATGCCAAAACAACTTATCCTGAATCGGCGCAACCTCAATCTGTGGCTTTTTATTATTGTAATTTTGCTTGCCGCCATCATTTATTTTAGCGAAGAACAAAGCACGCTACTGGAACGATTAAGTGATACAAACGTAGACAGTATTCACACTATAAAAATACAGCACAATCAAAATCAAATATCCCTGAACACAACAGCCAAGAGTAAAACAGGTGAGAACATCTGGCAAATAACCCGACCAATCAAGGTGGCTGCCAATACTTTTCGCGTCAACTCTCTGCTTCAATTATTAAATGCGCCAGTGCATAATAAATACACTTTGGCAGAAATTGACAGCAAAGAAATCGGGCTCGACAACTCGAAAACAAGCATTCAATTTAACCATAAAGTTATCACTTTTGGCATCACCAACCCGGTTACAAATTTACGATTCATCAAACTGGACAATACCGTTTATACCATTGAAGATGTTTATTCTCCGCTAATCAGTTCACATTTTGGCGCACTGGTTTCACTCAATTTATTACCACCGAACAGCACAATAACAAAACTTGTTTTACGCAATCAGACCATCTCCAAAGATGAAGCCGGGCGCTGGCAAAGTAACATTGGTATGAGCGCAGACCGTGTTGCCAGCACCGTACAGCACTGGTTACATGACCAGGCTTTTGGCATACACCAGTATCTACCACGAAAAGAACTGGGCGAGATGTTTGTCTATACCAGCAATTCAGTACAACCCATACGGTTTTTGATTACCGATATTGAACCCTGGTTAATTATTGCCAGACCTGAAATGGGGCTTGAATATCATCTTGATATTAAAGCCTACGACAAACTGATTTCACCTACAGACAGTAACCCCAAAAATAGAGAGCCAAGCATAAAACACTAAAAACTCGTATAATAACGCCTCTTTACATCCACCTTATCTAACGAGCTGTATATCATGGCATCAAGAAACACGTTTGGCTGGGACAACTTTCTATTACGTTTTGTTTTTGCAGTCATCCTGGTGTTTGCCACTTATAACCCTGAAGGTGTTTCCTATTACCACTGGGCTCTTGCATCCTTACCTGACTTCAGCGTTTTCAAAGCCTTTATTGGCGTGATCATACTGATTGGCTGGATAATTTTAATCCGTGCAACCTTAGGCTCACTGGGTTACATCGGCATCACTCTCGCCGCTGCTTTCTTTGGTCTTGCTATTTGGCTGGTTGCTGACGTGCTTGGTTTGTCTGCTGATAACTTTCGTGTAATCAGTTACATTATTCTAATCCTGCTTGCCAGTGTGCTGAGCATTGGTGTTTCGTGGTCACATGTGCGCCGCCGCATTAGCGGGCAACTCGACACCGATGAAATCGAGCGTGACGCTTGAGTTGGACAATAAGCAATGCCCGAACTCCCCGAAGTTGAAACCAGTCGTCGTGGCATCGAACCCTACTTACTCAACAAAAAAATAAAAAAAATCACCATTCGCCAGCATAAGTTACGCTGGCCCATTCCACAAAATCTTGCAGAACTTGCCACCGGAAAAGTCATTCACGCGGTATCACGTCGTGCCAAGTATATTTACCTGGAACTCGATAACGCTACCATTATTATTCACTTAGGCATGTCTGGCAGCTTACGCATATGTACAGATAAAAACCTTGCTGAAAAACACGACCATATCGACATACAGGTATCCGGGAATAAAATATTGCGCTTTCGCGATCCACGTAAATTTGGTTGTGTGTTGTGGGCCCAGGGTTCCGTTGAGCAACATAAATTAATCCAACCTTTAGGCCCTGAACCACTGAGCGATATTTTTACTGCCGAGTATTTACACAACAAAGCCAGAAAAAGGCAATGTTCTATTAAATCATTTATTATGAACAGTCATATTGTGGTTGGTATTGGTAATATTTACGCCAGTGAGGCATTATTCAGAGCACGAATAAACCCCAAACGAAAAGCAGGAAACATCTCTCTAAAACGCTTGCAAAGGTTGGTTCAAGCAATAAAATCAACACTGGAATCTGCCATTATAGAAGGCGGTACCACGCTACGTGACTTTACTGGCAGCAGCGGGCAACCCGGCTATTTTGCACAAAAGCTTCTGGTTTATGGCAAGACTGGTGAGAATTGTTCTATCTGCGGTAACACTATAAAATGCATTAGCCAGCAAGCTCGCTCTACCTTTTATTGCACACAATGCCAAAAATAAAATCTTTATTTTTCGCCACTGAGGTATAAAGCTCATCATGACATCCATCGGCACACCGTTATCAACCACAGCAACTAAAGTATTATTTTGCGGGGGTGGAGAACTTGGCAAAGAAGTGGTTATCGAGCTACAACGTTACGGTGTTGAAGTTATCGTGCTTGATCGTTACCCGAATACGCCAGCGATGCAGGTGGCACACCGCAGCCACACCATCTCGATGCTCGATGGCGCGGCTTTGCGCAAAATCATCGAGTCTGAAAAACCCGATTACATTGTTCCAGAAATTGAGGCGATTGCAACGGACACGCTTGTTGAACTGGAAGCAGAAGGCTTTACCGTTATACCAACCGCACGCGCGGCTAAACTCACCATGAATCGTGAAGGTATACGCCGGCTTGCTGCGGAAGAATTAGGTATGACCACATCGCCGTACCGGTTTGCCAGCACACGCGAGGAATTTAATAAGGCTATTGAAAGCATCGGTATGCCCTGCGTAATCAAACCCATCATGAGTTCATCGGGCAAAGGTCAAAGTACGATAAAAACAAAAGCCGACATTGAGAAAGCGTGGAATTATGCACAACAGGGCGGTCGCAGCGGTACCGGTAAAGTTATTGTTGAAGGTTTTATCGATTTTGATTATGAAATTACTCAGTTAACAGTAAGGCACATCAATGGCACCAGTTTCTGCGAGCCGATTGGTCATGTGCAGATTGATGGTGATTACCGTCAGTCATGGCAGCCACAGACAATGTCTGCCAGTGCCATCAAAAAGACACACGACATGGCAACAAAAATCACTGATGCACTGGGTGGTCGTGGTGTTTTTGGTGTCGAGCTCTTTATTAAAGATGATGAAGTGATTTTCAGTGAAGTCTCACCACGCCCACACGATACCGGTATGGTCACCATGATCTCACAGGATTTATCTCAGTTCGCTTTACATGCTCGCGCCATTCTTGGCTTACCAATTCCTGCTATTCACTTCCATGGTCCAAGTGCAAGCAGTGTTATTCTGGTTAACGGTGAATCCAGGAAGGTGACATTCCATCACATTAATGAGGCTTTAACATTACCTGATACACAAGTACGGCTGTTTGGAAAACCGGAGGTTAAAGGTCAGCGCCGTATGGGGGTGGCGTTAGCCAGAGACAAAACGGTTGCAGCCGCAACACAAAAAGCAATAAACACTTCAAAAGCAATTACCACAACATTATGAAAACACTCAACAAAACCGCACTCATTGCACTTTTTTTCTTTAGTACCAACAGTAGTGCCAGCAGTTATTCTGTCGAATTAACACCCTTATTCGGTTACCGCGCTGGCGGTGAGTTTACTGATGACCACACCGATAAAAGACATACTGTTGCTAGCGGTGAAAGCTATGGACTCATTGTTAGCTTTCCATATGAATTTGACAAAACCATTGAAATTTTTTATAGCCACCAATCGTCCAGCTTGAACTCGGTGAGCATCGAAGCACCTGCCACAGGCAGCACGGCAGATATACCTTTAACCATTGATTATTTACACATTGGCGGCACTGTTCCCATTCAGCAAGATAAAACCTTTAAAACCTTTGTCAGTGGCGGTCTCGGCTTTACTTATTTACGCCCCGATTTTATCAACACACAGTCGGATTTGCGGGCTTCGTTTAGTATCGGCGTTGGTTTAAAATGGCCGATTAGCGAAACCATTGCATTACGGCTGGAAACACGTGGCTTCGCCACTCTATTTAACAGCAACGCGGCTCTTTTCTGTCATGGCGGCTGCGCTTTATCCATCAATGGCAGTTTGTTTTTTCAGGCAGAGGTGTTAGCAGGTTTAGCCGTTAGATTTTAAAAACTATACACCAGCGTCATGGCAATTTCGGTATCTGTCTTTTCTATGTTTACCGGCACTTTAGACTTGCTTCTTATGGCGTAAGTAAACTTTAAAGCAAGTGTTCTATTAATGTTTGCCTGTATACCGGTGATTGATTCCGTTGAGGTAATATCTTCACCTATATCAAAACTTAAATCCTGAGTAAATCTTGAATTTGCTGTAATCTGCCACCAGTATTTTCCGGCAAGCCTTACCAGACCTTCTTCATCGGACACACCATTGTCAACTTTAAACAGCCTTACACCTGGACCAATCTCTAGATTCAGCTCCATATCATTTTGTTTGATGACTTTTCGACCATAACCTGCTGAAATGATATGTTCGTATTCAAAACCACTAAATCGATCTTTTTCCAGTTTAATCAGGGCAAATACGAAATCGTACTCATTAAATTTATAGTCTGACTGACCTGATAGCTCATAACGTTCGGCAGAAACAAAGCTGTTTCCGGCAGCATCTTCTGCTTCAGCACCGTAGCCTGCCGCGCTTACATTATGACGCCATTGAGCTACTTCATAAGTAACATCTATTTTTAGCGCGGCCGTCTGGGTTTCGGTGTTGCCGGTGGTTTGGATGAACCCTAGCTCGACGTCACCTTTCCATGGTGACGATTTTTTCTCTGCTTGGGCAACAACACTACCTGAGACAACAAGCAGGCCTGTTAACACTAGAGCATAACAATTTTTTTTCATTAAAATTTCCTATGTAGTGAATAGCTCAAAATAAAAAGCCTTTGCACAACGCATATACTAAGGGCTTGTCAAGAAATAACTTGATCATCTTGCTTGCCTATCCTTCCGTCTTCTGCGTTGCTGAAAATGGTTACATACAGCGAGTATGCGCCCATTTCAGCGTCTTGAATACGAAACGATATTCGGCGCAATACGATCAAGTTATTTATTGACAAACCCTAAGGAGAAGGCTGATTACTATGCAATATACAAAGACTTAACGTAACTACTCAGCGTAATTTTGGAAAAGGACGCAGGTTATTGATTTTTAAGG
>CAZYCY010000080.1:5045-8589 GCA_964646145.1 uncultured Thiotrichaceae bacterium | reverse complement strand
CCTGAAAAATCAATAACCTGCGTTCTTTTCTAAAATTACGCTGAGTAGTTACTATTTCTTTTTGTAATGTTGATACATACTCAACTCTTATAGCTTCACCTGTCTAAAGTGCATAATCATAACTTATCGGTACTAAACAACACTAGATCATAGCCATAAAATCAACGAGTTAGCTCGATATAGCATCAAAGCAAGTTTTATGCTTTAGGTCTATATAACACCATATAACCCCTAAATATCAATTACTTACAGAAAATAATGAACTCCGAAACTTGAGTTCTTAATTAACAATCACTATGTAAAATTTCATTAATATTAGCTAACAAATCGTCTTCCTGAAATGGCTTACCTAAATATTTATTTACGCCAATTTTGATTGCTTTCTCTTTATGCTTGGAACCTGTCCTTGAGGTAATCATAATAATGGGGATGTCTTTCAAACGCGAATCATTGCGTACAAAATTTGCCACCTCAAAGCCATCCATACGTGGCATTTCAATATCCAGCAACATCAGGTCTGGAATGCTATCCTGTAACTTACTGGTTGCATCAACACCATCTTTTGCAAGAATAATATCAAAACCATGGCGTTTAAGCATACGCTCTGTAATCTTACGAATAGTAATAGAGTCGTCAACAACCATTATTATTTTCCTGGCGTCAAAAACAAACTCAGGTTCGGCTGCTGCCTCAGCTGACACATGAGGCTGAAATAAACTCTCGCCTGCAACCAGAGCAGACATTTCCAGAATAAGCACCACGCGACCATCAGCAAGGATAGTGGCACCGGCAATACCACGTATCGCACCAATTTGCAGACCGACCGATTTAACCACAATTTCACGTCTACCTAACATCCCGTCTACGTGTAAAGCAAAATGTTGATCACCCACGCGTACTAGTAAAACCGGAAATAATTGCAGTTGTTTCGAGTAATCCGGTTGACGCCCTGTTAATAATCCACCCAGGTGCTTTAACTCATATTCAACGTCATTAAATTCATAAAGACTGATATTACTGTCATAAAAATGTTGCAGCTCATAACCAGTCATGCGCACAACACCCTCAATACTTACCAGTGGCACAGCGAATACCTCTTCGCCAACCCTTACCAGTAGCGCCTGATTAATCGCCAGCGTTAATGGCAGACGAATTGTAAATCCAACCCCCTTTCCTTGCACGGTATCGATATCAAGCATACCGCCCAATTGTTTGATTTCACTATCAACAACATCCAGCCCAACACCACGACCTGAAACCTGCGTTACTTCATCGCTAGTACTAAAGCCATGCTGTAAAATAAATTGTAATGAGTCATGGTCAGACAGTTTTGTATCCGCGGTTATTAAACCCTGTTTAATCGCTTTTTCACGAACTTTGTTCGCATTGATGCCTGCCCCATCGTCTTTTATATTGATGACAATATCTGTACCCTGACGATCAACTTTTATTGTAATCTTCCCCGTTTCATTTTTACCAACAGCCTTACGCACTTGCGAATCTTCAATACCATGCACCACGGCATTGCGTAATATGTGCTCCATTGGCGCAATAATACGATCCAGCACAGTACGATCAAGCTCACTGCTTTCACCGAAAATTTTGACCTCAACTTTCTTGCCTAACTCTCTTGCTACCTGCCTGACAATTCTGCGCAAGCGTGAAGACAGGCCACCAAAACGCACCATTCTGGTTCGCATTAAGCCTTCTTGCAAGTCTGTACTTACTCGCGATTCCTGCTGCAGTAAGGTTTCTGAGTCACGGGTAATATCTATTAACATCCCGTTAATACTGTCTACATCTGCTGCCGTTTCACTTAGGCTTCTGCTGAGTTGTTGCAAGGTTGAATATTGGTCCATTTCCAATGGATCAAAATCATCATCGTAGCTAGCTGATTCTTTTTTATAGCCTGAACGAATTTGAATCTCCGTTTCAATTTCAAGCTTTCTTAATTGCTCTTTTAAACGTACAACCGTTTGGGTTAATTCTGAAAGGTTAAAACCAAAGTCTGCAATCTGCTTGCCCATACGTGCATGATATATATTAACTTCACCAGCATAGTCAACCAGGTTATTTAATAAATCGGAGCGAACACGTATCTGCTCATGTGAATCATGGAAGTTGACATCGCTAGCACGTTCACCCCAATGTGGCGGCTCCTCTGCTTCTTGTTTCTGACCGTCAATTTTTTCACCTACTGCCTCATCAGGTGCTGACGAAAGGTCGCTGCTAGTGCTCCTATCATCAATTCCGCCATCGTCAGATCCGGGCAAGCAAACAGAAATATCGATACCTTCAAGCTCATCATCTGCTTCAGACTCTAACTCACTCAACTCAATATCAAAGCGCTCAACCGCACGTTTTTCTTCAACTTTACCTCGCATTAACTTTTCAATGCGTTCATTCAACTCCTTTGTCAATGGCAGTGGCTGCCGTTTTTTAACCTTCGTCAGCATATTTGTTAATGTATCGAGCGATTCCTGAAACAAATCAAACCAGGTTTTATCTGTTTCATTACTGACCATAACCACCAGCGATTCGAGATTATGTGTTAAATCGCCAAAAGCGGCTAAGTTAGCCATGCGTGCACCACCTTTCAAAGTGTGCATGTTTCGTTGCAGTTGCTGTATACCTTGCGCAGCGCTTACTGAGTCTGGTTCGTTACTTTTAATTTCGTTTAATGCGTACTCACAGTTTTCCAGCAATTCATCTGCTTCTTCCAGAAAGATATTGATTAGCTCATCATCAATATCTTCATAAGACATTTCTGTACTCTGACTGCCTGCTGCGCCACTACTGCCAGCTTCATCTTCTAACCCATCACTAACCTCAACTGACGACAAATCAATAGTATCAATGGATAGCCCATCGCCTGCCATAATCTTCGACTCATCAACAGTAATTAAAGCACTGTCTTCTGTTGGCATGCCTTCTATCTGCTGATCTTCATCTGAATTTGCTTCAGTTTTTCGATATTCTGTTGTGTTGACTTCTGTCGTCGTTGCCGTAACAAGGTCATCCTGAGTTAATTTATCCTGTATCGACCTCTGCAACTGCGTCTGCACTTCCTGCTGAACAATTTTATGTAGTTTTTCCTGTAAGACTTTATTCTTGCTGGGTAATTGACCCTTTTCAACCGTGGACAACATGCCACTTATTGCCTGCTCAACCTCCTTGAAAACAAAAACAACATTATCAGGAATATTTTCTTCTGCACTTTCCTGGCGTGCTTTTACATATTTTTCGGCTATGCCACTTAGTTCAGCAATGGCGCCCACTTCAGCTGTACGCGCACTTCCGTATAGTGTATGAAAAACACGTAATAAATTTTTGTCCGCTTTTAACGGTCGGTTTCCAGATTCACTTTCATGGATTAATTGTCTGATTGTTTTAACGTAACCCTGACTTTCATCATAATAAATCTTCAATAACATCGGATCAATATCGAGCACGCTTGCCGTTACACTTTCAATATCTTCATCAATTATTATTTCATATTCGTACTCAGTATCATCAACCGGCTTAATTAATGATGCATCACTGT
>CAZYCY010000080.1:2341-4945 GCA_964646145.1 uncultured Thiotrichaceae bacterium | reverse complement strand
TGTTATCTGTATCAAGTTCTTCTGCAATAAAATCATCATCTGGCAACTCAATATCGCTTATTGTGTCCTGTATTGATTCTTCTTTTAATGAAGCTTCAACCACTTCCTCAAGCAACGCAGTGCCGTCGGCTAAATCATCTGGAGCTTCTTCACCCAGCAAGGCAATACTGCCAGCATCGCTGGCGTCTTCAAATTGCAGCTCAGAAACATCCAGCACTTCAATTTCATCATCGAAATCATCCATCTCGCTACTGTCGTCGATAACAATAGCGGCATTATCTTTAGTCGTGATCTCACGACCTTCAGCAAGGGCATCCGCTAGCGACATCAGTTGTGCTAGATTATCAATGGGCTCACGGTTGCCACGCAGTTGTTCGACTAACTGCGGCAGGACAGCAAGCGCTTCATCTAATACATGAAAAAAAGGCTCGCTTACTATAATTTTTTTACCCATGAATTGGTTGATCATGTTTTCAAACTTCCATGAAAACTCACCTATCATCTGGGCGCCTAATAATCGACCACTACCTTTTAATGTATGAAAACCACGGCGTATTACTTCTGGTGCCTCTTCATCATCGTTGTTTGCTCTCCATTGTGGCAGGTATTCATGCAGCTCAGCTAAAATCTCTATCGCTTCTTCAGTAAATATTTCTACAATTTCTTCATCGGCATCATCAGCAAGAATCGAATATTTAGCGATATCCTGCGGCTCGATAGTTTGCGGCACTGCCGCATCATATTTACCTTGCTCTGGCTGAATTTGCCCTGCTTGTACATGCTCAGACTGAATAGTTTCTAAATCAATTCCTTGGGTTTCTTCTGGTACAGGCATAACGGGCTCATGCACTTCATCCGCTATATCTTCCTGGGTAACATCTTCTGCCCCCCTTTCTTGAGCCAGGGCATCATCTCCCTGCCCTCTCAGACAATATGACTCTGTTATTTTTTCAAGCTTACGCGCTGCCTGTTCGCCTGTATTTAAACCCTGTTCTACACCCGGGCGACCTTCTGACAAAGCTTCAAAGAAATATTCTATCGAAGTAACTACGTCTGCAATGGTATCCTGCTCATCATCATTTACCTGATGATCGTTATCCAGTAAGGCAATATGTATAAAATTCTGTAATGATTTAATTTGATATGCCACACGTTCTAATGGCAACATCATCGAAACACCATGAACTTCTTGCAGACGCTTTATAACAATATTCAGCTGTTTTTTATCACCAATGCCTGAAACATAAGATAAAATGGCTTCCTTGGCTTCACTGAAATTTTTCAAAGCTTCAACTACAACCGTACGCACTACCTGACGATATTCTGCTGCGGGAACGATCTGTTCTTGTTTATCAGGATTCATATCAATTAAGCCTGAGCGCGAATCGATATAATCTTTAAGCTCTGTTTCAGCGGATAATAGCTCTGAAGCAATATTCAGCACAATCGGGTCGGAGATCTCGCCATCACCTTGGGACATGCTTTCCAGAACCGCACGCTGATCCATTAATGACTGACGCGTAGCCCCCATACCCAACATGCCATATGTATCAGCAATTTTTCCTAGCTGTTCGACAACAGGAAAAATCTGCTCAAGATCCTGCTCATTGCTTTGCATAAACAGTTCCAGAACATCTTTAACTTCCGCTAAATCTTCTGTAATACCTTTTGCTACGGTATCAAAAAGGTTGGCATTTAAGCCGCCAATGGTAGCGTAACCATCAGCTTCATGAGGAATTAAGTCGGACAAATGGTAGGCTGCTTTGACCTCAGCAATTAATTTGCTATCTGCTGTACAAAGCCCCACATAATAGAGGACATTTTTAACTAGCTCTTTGGAATATTGCCTGGAAAAATTTTCTTCACCCTTGTCTAGAATGGTTTTTAGTTGCCCGTCAACCGCAGACAAAAGCATTTTAACACTTAAATTGCTACTAATACCCTGTTGCATTAACCCTTCAGTAAGTGCTGCCACAACCATCCAGATACGACGAACTTCATCATTAGCTGATGCTTTTTCAAGACCATTTAATACTGCCCTGATACGTTGCAAACCAGCACGTTGCTTGTTATTTTTAATGAAATCCAGCAGACCAAGCTGGTAATGTGCGCGCAACCGCTTTATTTCAGTCAGAAGTTTTCCTGGTTCAATACTACTGGAATCGTATCTGACAGAGCTTAATTTTGCATTTTCCAGATCAGGCAAAAATAAAGCGCTTTCTGTTAACAAACTTTCATTACGTGCCGCGCGTAAATCATTAATCAGTGGCATCAATGCAATAGGCGCATCCTGCTTGCCTGCCTGCACACCTTCGAGATAGTCAGGTAGTAGTAGCATGGCACGTATTAAAACATCATAAGCATCCTCTTCGTGATCAACTCTGGCATCTAACAGTGCCGCTGCAGTGCGCTGCATTTCTTCAGCAAGCATTGATGCACCATACACTTCAACCATTTGCAGCGTGCCATAAATCAACTTCAAGTGTTCGACACAGCTTGCTAATTCACCATTGTTTTTATTATCACCGGTTTGATTCTCAATATATTCATTGAGATCAGCCTGGGCATCAGCTATGACATCATTCAGCTGCACCATTACCCAGC
>CAZYCY010000080.1:0-2241 GCA_964646145.1 uncultured Thiotrichaceae bacterium | reverse complement strand
CCTCAGCCATATCCTCAGAAACAGGCAACTTAAAGCCAGACACTGATCGCCCAAGCTCACCTGACAGCTCATTCAATGCTACCAGTGATGTCGAGGTTTCTTTGCTACCTTCAGAGGTTTGCAGGGTAATCTCTTGAATCACATTCATCGATTCAGACACCGACAACGCAAGGTTTGATTGCTGCTGAGTAGAAACTGAAATGCCTTTAATAAGATGTGATAATTCTGTATTGACTGACTCGATTTCCTTTAGTGCCTCACCTGCATCCTCTGCCATGGCAGCACCGCTTACCACCCCGGCGGTACTCATTTCCATGGACTTAACGGCTTCACTTGTGTCTGCCTGAATAGTATTAACTAAAGCCTCAATCTGCTTGGTTGCATTACCTGCACGTTCCGCCAGTCGTTGCACTTCATCCGCTACCACCGCAAAACCGCGACCAGCATCACCAGCTGTCGATGCCTGAATGGCCGCATTCAGTGCCAGGATATTAGTCTGGTCAGCAATCTCAGTAATAAGCCCCACAATATCACCAATTTCCTGCGAAGATTCGCCCAGACGTTTAATGCGTTTTGATGTTTCCTGGATGGTTTCGCGAATATTTTCCATTGAGGAGATAGTATTATGTACTACCTGTGTACCTTTTTGGGCAATGTCTACCGATTTTTGTGCCACCTGAACGGAGTTATCGGCATCGTTTGATACTGCTGACATAGATTCTGCCATGTCGGTTACCGCAGCACTGGCTGAGGCAATTTCACGCGTCTGCTTATTCGAAGCCTCAGCTAATTCAATAGCTGTGTTCTGGGTTTTCTCTGTTGAACGAGAGACTTCTTCTGCCGTACTGTTAATAGTAGTTACCAACATACGTAACTCGTCGATAGTATAGTTGACTGAATCAGCAATCGCACCGGTAATATCTTCTGTTACCGTTGCATACGCCGTTAAATCACCATCTGCAAGAGTAGCCATCTCATCCAGCAAACGAAGAATCGCACGTTGATTTCGTCGGTTGTTTTCTAACGCGCTTTGTTCACGCTTTCTCGCATCATTGAGCAACAAAATCCCGCCTATAATAATAAGCATTACTGCCAGACCGCCAAAGGCAGCCCCTAACAGCTGAATTAAGCCAAGTTCTTCGCCCTGTGCAATAATTTCTTCCTGAAGTATTTTGAGAGAAGCCAGCAAACGTTCGGAGTCTGCATTTATCAGACTGGCGGCATCATTCACCTCAAACAGCTCGGGGGACAATTCAAGAATACCGGCAACATTATCACTGACCGCACTACTCAACATGGCGATTTCACGTAATTTGGAAATCGCTTTTTTATCGCCAACCTTTTCAATGCGCAAATCTTTGGAGCCTTTTAGCAGACCGTCAAGAACACGACTAAACAGGGCAGCATCTCGACCTAAGCGGTCTGCCGCAGCGGCAACTCCATCACCACCAGCAAGAATCTGATGCAAATTATTTTTAATGCGTTGTGACAGCATCATTTGTCTCGATGCTAAATAAATCTGTCGTGGGGCGGCTTTCTGTTCAACTAGCAGACCGACCACCTCATCAGAATACACTAACATTGGAGGTATAAAATCATCAATAACCAGATTCATCTCTCTTACTTCTGTAATTGCGTCACGACCATTCAAAATAACTTCTATCTTATTACGATAATTTCTCCAGTGGGTTTCAACAGTATCAAGTGCGGGTAGCAATTCTTGCGATATTGCTTCAACAGTAGCATCGCCAGAATGTAAAGTCGTTAAAAGATCATCAAACCAGATGCGAGATTTGAACAGGCTTTCAAATGCTTCATCATTACCCGTTGACGCACTCAATGAGTAGGTTGCCATTTGTTGTGATAACAGGAGCTGATCTGCCGACAATTCTACATGACGTTGCAAAGTTTCACGCTTATCAGCCACGTATACAAAACTACCCAGCATAAAAATAATTGCTAATGACAGTGATATACCTATTAAAACCAATGATTTATTAACTGCATTATTCTTCTTCTGTGCGCTCATAAAACATTATCTCCAGTTGCTGTGCCGCCAATTCTATTGCTGGCGTTAGCAATAATTTCTCTATTTCTTCTAAGTTAATTTTGCAACTGCACCATCCTTAGGTTTGCAAACAGATCATCCTTGTGCGGTCATTCCATCCTTTGCTTCGTAAACAGCGCATCCAAACGCTGCTGTTCAGCATGCAGTTTATCGAGTGATATCAGGCATACGCG
>CAZYCY010000079.1:4557-8603 GCA_964646145.1 uncultured Thiotrichaceae bacterium | reverse complement strand
GACACATTATTACTCGAAGACGGCACTTACCAGCTAAACGGCACAAGTTTACGGTTTCGCACTGCAGGCGTTAGCTTGCGTTCAGCCAGTGGTAATCCTGATGCCGTCATACTTGATGGTGGTTATATAACAAACGAGATTATATCGATCTCCGCATCAAACGTTAGCATTGCAGAAATAACCATAAAACGGGCTCGTACCCACCCTATCCATATCGTCTCTTCAAGTGCCGGAGACACTCTCGATACTTTAGTTTACCGCGTGACAATAATAGATCCTCGGCAACAGGCTATAAAAATCAACCCCGGATTTAACGATAATTTTGCAGACAGAGGTGTCATTGCCTGCTCCACCATGAAGCTCACAGACCAGGGCAGGTCGCATGTCGACCCAGATGCAGGGGGTTGCTATACGGGCGGTGTTAATGCCCATCGCGCTCGTGACTGGATAGTGCGAGACAATACCATCGAAGGCTTCTGGTGTCCTGTCGGCTTAAGCCAGCACGCTATTCATTTCTGGACTGGTGGTCGTGATACGGTGATTAAAAGAAATGTAATCATCAACAGTGCCAGAGGCATTGGCTTTGGGCTGTTAAGCAGTGGCTCACCCCGCACCTACCCGGATAATGCCTGCAGCATCCCCACGGGTCATCACATTGGTCACTATGGTGGCATCATTAAAAATAATTTTATCGTGGCAACGGATAGTGCTTTATTGGGCAGCAGCAGTGGATTTGCCTGTGGTGTATGTATCTGGTCAAGCTGTGATACAACGATTGCACACAATACCATTTATTCCGCCGGCACAAGAAACTCTTCCATTGAATACCGCTTTCCCGGTACAACAAACGCTAAAATTTACAACAATTTATCAAGCCACATTATAAGAAATCGAGATAATGCCAGTGCTGATCTTCAAGGAAACCTGGAAAATGCGTCATCTTTGGTTTTTATTGATGCCGATTCTGGCAAGTTACAGATAAAAGCAGATGCAGCCAGTGTGATTGATCAGGGACACCCGCTACATGGTCTCGTCAAGTTTGATATTGATGGCGAAACAAGGGATAACTTCCCCGATATCGGTGCCGATGAGTTGTTGCAGCCATAGCGGGCAAGTGTACTCAAGCTGCTCAGTCACTCATCAAAACACTACATGTGGCACACCTACAACTAAAAAAACCACGGGTTAAAAACCCACGAAACTCTCTAAATCTTACCCACAATGTTAATAAACACACCCTGACTGTTAAAATCCAGGTCTGTTAAATCATCTGAAAAATCGGTGAAATTGTAACCGACACCGATTTTTATGTTTTTACCAACATGGCGATACAAACCCAGTAAGGCACCTGAACGTCTATCTTCTGCGTCAGGCAAGTCCAGCAGACGTGCTTCGATTAGCGCATCCCAACGATGGGTGAAGTGCCAATCGGCGCGTAGGATGTATAAACTGGCTCTGCTGTCAAAAAACTCTGGGGTTTCTCTGTCCTGTGCGACCTGCCCTAAACGGTAGGCATATTTGCCACCGATGCTCCAGCGTTGGGTTAAATCATAAATGGCATCAAGTGATAATATGTGGCTTTTCTGTATAAAATCGATGGGTATACTGCCACCTACTACCTGGCCGCTTAACGGATCGGTTGCCGACAGACCACCAAACGGCACATTATAAAAATAGGTGTATTTAAACAATGCATTCAAGCGGTCATTGTTGACTGGGCGATAACCGTAGCCCATTACAATTTCGGTAAAGTTACCACTGAATGATTTACCCAGAGAACTATCACTTTCAGAGAAGTTTGCTTTTGCCAGGAAGCGCCAGTCCTGATCGATCTGGTAATGCAGGTTGTTTTTCATTAACCAGGTGCTGCGTTTCGATGTGTTTGCGGTTATGTCCTCGGTTTCATCAACACGATACTCTAACGCCACTGAATACACTGCCGCAGCGAAATTATAACCCAAATTTAAACCAATAGCCTTGCGCTCAGTGACTGCACCGGTATTTTTGTCTTCCAGTTTGCCAGCTTCGATATTGCCACCAAAGTTCCAGCGCTCATCCGGCACATAATCAATACCGAAAGCATGCGTCAACCCGGTTGGCACATCGCCGTGACTGTAACGTTGCTCGGTATAAATACTGAGGGTATCGGTAAAGCGTGAACGTATGCCGGTGTTCCAGTTGCCACGCATGGCGCGCGCACCGCTGTCGGTGCGGGTATTTTCCAGGGTATAAGAGCTGTACACATTAGTACGTGTCGAGACCAGGTAGTCCATACCGGCTGTAATACCGGTACCCTGACTGCCTAACGACACTTCACCATTAAGTATTAAACGGTCGGTTGGGCGAATACTGCCACCGCCACCAAGGCGATGATTATCTTCACGATTACCGCTTTTTGTTGCGGTTGCCTGCGCAAAACCGTAAGCAGTCCAGTTTGATTTAGAATCATAATGCGCCTCGGCGGCGAGATCTAAACGATTACCCTGTTTTTGCGTGACTGCCACATTACCGGAATTATCATCACGTGAATCCGCTCGACCACCACCACTAAAACGCCAGCGATCTGTTACCTGCCAGGAAGTGGATACGTCCAGGGCTTCTGTTTTTAGTGATTGCTTCTGATCACGCGAATCAAGTTTAACATCCAGGCTCAGGCGTTGGCTCAATGCCGTATTATAGTGACCACCAAATAGAGTGAGATCGGTTGCAGTTAACTGCCCCGGTGCGGAGAAAGCGGCTTCACTTTGTTGTGCATAAAAGGTGGCACTACCTCGCCCGCCGGACAAAATATCATTGACTAAAAAACTGCCCTCCAGACGATAAGCACTGCTTGCTGCATTCGGGTCACGGTCTTTGCCCAATTCATTAAAACTGAAGCCACCATCGAAGGAATTTAATTCGTCTGCACCACCGCCTTCACTACTGGCAACCTCAAAACGCAGCCAGCTAGCGGCACTTTTACGCAAGGTTAAATCAATACCATGCAGCTCGCTATCCTGTTGATCGCGTTTTTGCGAACTCAATGTTGCACCCAATTTAACACTATCATTAAACCAGTAATGCGCACGAGCACCCATGGCAAGCGTGTCGATTTCATCAAAACCCGGTGAATATTCATAACGCGCAACCAAATATACCGGATTACCGCTGAGTGAATTTTCAGATACCAGCAAACCATCTTCTGCCAGCGAAGATAATGGCTGGCTTAATAAAATTCTGCCCTGTAAATAATCAAAATCATAATCAATCACCGGCACCAGATTTTTCACGCCGATAACAATACCCGAATCTTTATCGCGCACTTCTATGCGCAAACGATCCGAGCCAATCAACACATCCTGCTGACGCAAGAAATACAATGAACCACCCGTGCCTCTGAATTCATCACGCCCGGCTACCGTACCCGGCTCTGCCGCAAAGCCGCTGATCTGAAATTTTTGCTCGCCAAAAGAGGTGTAATCCCCAGTTTCAAAATGACCGGTAATACCATACAGTCCACGATCAATATGGCTCAATGTGGTATCAAGATAAGCAATGGAGAAGTTACCTAGGATGCCGTAATTATTATGCCGCTGCAAGCGTATAAATAATTTTCCCGAGGTTGGCGCACGTTCTTCCAGTGTTGAATCGTCGGCGAAGGTAGGATAAAACAAATCCGGGTCTAAACGTCTTAATAAGGCACGTGGGTCTTTCTCCAGAAAATTGCTGAACAGCTCATCAAAGGGGGCTTCCTGTGTATCGGCGCTACTAATCAACTGCCAGTTATCACCAAACTGACCTTCTATATAATAAGCGAAACGACCGATCACATTGATGTCATTATTAAACAAATCTTCATCCTGAGTCACCAGCCTTGCCGGTCCTGTGGTTTTATCACGTGCCACAGTAATGTCGCCCAAGCCCACATAAAACCAGTTGCCTCTGGCAAACTCCATGTCACGTAGAAACAATTCGCCGTTACCTTCATTATCCAGCACCGCAACTTCAATGGTATGCAAACCGCGTGGAAATATTTTTTCACTGACGAACTCACCGTGTTCATTTAC
>CAZYCY010000079.1:2737-4457 GCA_964646145.1 uncultured Thiotrichaceae bacterium | reverse complement strand
AAATTTCCGTAGTTGCTGTACATCTTGAAATGTACTTTATTTTCCTGTTTCTCTGTTTCCGCTTTATCCTGGTAACGGATGGTGTTTGGCCAGGCAGTAATATGCAGCCGGGGCTTCTTCTGCATGCTATTGAATCTGAACTGGATATTTGCCTGTTCCAGTGCCACATCGGTACAGCGTTGAATGTCCTGGCTGTGCTTGAATGGATCGAATAACGGTTCACCATCGACAGTAATACGCATCAGATTCAAGTCATAAGGGTTTTGTGCCACCGCTTCGCGGGTAATTCTTTCTATCTCGATATTTTCATGGTCATCCAATAGTGCAAGCACATCATATAAAATCTTTACCTCTACACGAGAATAATCAAACTGAATAAAACCGGTGGCAACGACATCGTCCGAATGCACAAAACCGCGACCTGCAAACTCAACCTGGCTATCACTTAAACCCATTTGCTGTTGTATGGCTTCCATGGTTCGACGGGCGCGTGAGGCAGATAAACCAATATCATCACCATAAACGATTGCGGTCCGACGGTTCAAACGCTCATTGTTGGTAAAGCCGGTAAAACTCAAACGCACGCCTATTTTATCTTGGGTATCTTTCAGCAAACGTGATAACCGTTCGCTATAGCCTTTTGGAATAACCGGATCACCGTCCTTGAAACGAATAACCGGTATCGGTCCGGATGGCGGGTCAAAAGTGCGGGTAATGACTTCAGAAGCTGCCGACTCGGGACACGCCTGCGCCTCTTTAAGAAATTGCTGAAAAGGGTCGTCATACCAGAACTCGACTTCAACCCGGCGGTTAAATGAGCGCCCCTTTTCAGTGCTATTGGACGCTACCGGATAGCGCAACCCTTTGCCACTACTGCTGACGGCTTTATTTGGCAGTGATAATTTGTCCTGCACTTCCAGCATAACGTAACGCCCGCGTGCTTTCGATAAATTGTTATGGTTGCCATAGATACGCTTTGCAGCAGCCATTAACGGCATGTCGTCAGTATGACCAACAAAACGAATCTCCAGATTGCGCTTGTCAGCCAGGTTATTGATGCTCTCGCGTATCTGCCTGATAAACTCATCCGGCACACCTGCCTGCCCGGCCGCTATGCGCAAGGGTTTAACCAGATGCCGCAAACGGGCGCGATGCGCATTGCCGACTTTATAACTGAGCTTGCAAACGGTTTCTCGACGGCAGACTTTAAGACGGTTAAGCCTGGCTGCAGGAATAATTATTTCCTTTTCAACTGTGGTTTCAGTCACCTGGTCATACCAGACCTGTACTTCTACGCGGCGGTTTCTTTGTTTGCCTGCCGTGGTTGTATTATCCGCAATGGGTCGGGCTGCACCAACGCCGTCAAAGGTAACTGCATCGGGCGGTAAATCCAGCTCGCGTTGAAAATATTCGGCGGTTACCTGCGCCCGATGTTTGGACAAACCGATATTGTTGATGTATTTAATGCGTAACGCCTGACTCAATTTATCGCTATCGCTATGACCGATAAAATGCAAACGCACATTGCTGCGGTTTTTCATTTCATTTAGAACCGTGCGCAATTGTTCTATATAACCATCGGGTATTTCAGCTTTACCCGAAGCAAAGCCAATGTCCGGCACCGCATTTTGCAGTCTGAAGGTTTCAACATTTTTTTCCAAAACGGTTTTAATTTCTACGGTGTCAGCTTCATGGGGTTTAAACAGGGTTTCATCCTGCA
>CAZYCY010000079.1:0-2637 GCA_964646145.1 uncultured Thiotrichaceae bacterium | reverse complement strand
AAGAGATTAATCATTTAAACCTCTTGCGCTCTGAGGGCTTGCCTTTGCGCCAGAACACTTCTTTTTCGATGCTTAATTGATAACAGCAATCTATGTCCTGCCAACGCTTGCTGATTAAATCATCGATTGCATCCAGTCGCTTCTCTACTTCTTTTTCAGTTTCATTTTCGCCCAGATAAGACAGGCGTAAAATGGAAGGTGCTTTTTGTAATTCAATAAGCAACAGTTCTATGCGTGAACGCCATTGTGGACGTAGTTCGGTTGAACCTTGCTCAAACACACCGTTGGCTAAATCCAGACGCACCACACGATGAATGCTGGCGCCAAAATTAAACTTGAGCATTTTACCGCGAGTGGCGCGTAACACTCTCGGGTTCTCGGTGGTCATGCGATAACCCGATGGCAAAGTTCGCTCGTCCACTTTCATAATGAAATTTGAACCGCGTACTTCATTGGGCACGATGGCACAGGTAATATGGAAACGACCATGGGCATCGGTGGTAACACGTAAGCCTCTGACGGTGGCGATCTGCACACCTGCCAGACCCTGCTCACCCTGATCCTGGTAGCTATTGTTATTGGCATCATCAAATACCTTGCCGATGATGTCAGTACAGTCAAAAGTCGGATCGGGTATGACCCGCACAGTTGCCGATGCCACGCCCGAAGCCGCCTCGCCAGTGCGTGAATTTATTAAATGCGCGGTATTCACGTATTCGCCTTCGCCGACACCCGAACCCACCACCAGCAATAATTTAATGACGCGGGTTTGCGCCACCGCCAGGCTCACATTCGTCCAG
Source organism: uncultured Thiotrichaceae bacterium (assembly GCA_964646145.1). Taxonomy (GTDB): domain Bacteria; phylum Pseudomonadota; class Gammaproteobacteria; order SZUA-229; family SZUA-229. Next base: position 1,837 of record CAZYCY010000079.1, on the reverse strand, counting down.
GTAAGCTGGCGACCGTTTATTATCGGCTCGACCTCTACACCGTCAAGTCGTGAAGAACCGCTGACATATTTAAAACCGGCAGGAAAGTTGTCCACCACGTTCAAATCCTGTAACGGCACACCCAGCACATTATTAATCGTAATGGTGTACGGCACCAGCTGACTACGGGTGACATTAACCATACCGGCAACTTTAGAAATCGCTACCGCTGCGTCCAGTTTCGGGTCAACCGCTATGTGGTTGTTAAATATCTGATCGGTTTGTGGCGCGTTATTAAACAGGAACTTCAGATGATAGTTTGTACCTGCTGTGCGTGGTGCGACTGACAGTTCTGCCGGTACCGCACTAACACTGTTTTCACAATGCAATGCGGTTGCCGGAATTTGATCGGCGGCGGTGCCGGGACAGTTCGGCACATCAAACGCATTAGCGGTAACCGGAACTAGCGGCGGTATAATCACCGAGCTTGTGCCTACAAAACCATTTCCCGGTGGTTGCACCTGTATTTCATATTCATCGCCTTCTGCACATCGCAGCGGATCACTGAAGTTAAGGTCAAATTTGTAGAAACCTTCTGCCAGTGTTACCTGATGCTGATGATTCGGGTCAGTAAAACAGCCTGGCGGTACAAGCTGATTACTGCGCGTCTGATTAACCATGCTTAGTCGCACGCCTGCAACCGGAACTCGCAGCACTGAATCATAAACCACGCCATTGGGTTGTCTGGGTAAATTCAGGCTCTGTAAACTGGAACCGGAAGCGGCAAAAATGTCGGTAATGCGTTGCGCGCCATTGGTGAAGACTGAACTTGTGGTACCCAGTGATGCGCTGGTAGCGATAGCACCTGGCATAATATAGCGCAATTCATAAGCATCACCGAGCGGAAGATTTGGCGGCAAACCACTAAACTGGAACACACCATCGGCAGCGCTCAGAGTAGTCGCCAGTCTGTTATTATTGCGATAAAGCTCAACTGTCCAGTCTTTCAACAGGATTTCACCCGCACCAAGCACGTTATCAAAATCGGTGTCATGCCAGATCAGTCCATTCAGATTGGCTGATCCCGGAGTGCCGCCAATGTCGATATCGACTGTAGCAGAGACAGTTTCTGCTGGTAGATTCCAGCTTACCTCACCGGTATTGCTGATGGTTTCGCCAATATTCAGGGCAGCGTCCAGCACTACCCGGAAACGTAATTCGGCAATACCGGCAACCGCCAGATCACCATAAGTAGTGGCATAATTGGCAGTAATAATTGAACCTGCAATACTCACTCCCGCTGGCAAACCATTTAATAAAGCAGAGCCAGCGACATAGGTCATTTGCCCGGCAATCGGCAGATCCAGGTTGTCGGTGATGATGACATTGCTGGCAGCAATACTACCGATATTGCTGACACGCACCACGTATTCCAGCTCACCGCCTGCCTGCGCGACACCACCGCCAACCACTAATACCTGTTTGCTGATGGCCAATTGTTGAACATTGCCTACCACGACAACAGTAGGCTGATCACCGTTGGCATCAAAGCCATCGGCATCGGAGGGTTCGGTCGGGACTTCATTACTGCTGACAAAACCCTGATTGCTGATGATGGTGCCTGCTGGTGTGCCAGCATTTACCTGCACATCAAAAGTCACTATTGCCGATTGCTGCGCGGTTAATGAACCTAACCCCGCAGGTGGCGCAAGATCATTAGAACTGATTGCAATGCCAGCTATTAAGGGGGAACCATTAACTCCTGAATCGCTAACTACCAAACCATTCAAACGGGTAGTGTTAGGCACGTAGCTTGTGTTTGCTGGCACTGCGTCTGTCAGCACTACATTCGATGCCG
>CAZYCY010000078.1:4023-8694 GCA_964646145.1 uncultured Thiotrichaceae bacterium | reverse complement strand
CTGACCTATTTTGAATCTCAATCTTCACCTCCAGAATAAATAGAGATGCCCTATGGAAAATGGTAGTTAAGATCAATCTGAGCAAAATTATCGAATCTGAAGCTATATAAAGGGCGACCTTCTTTAGTGCCATGAAAGGTTCTAAGCTGTGCTTCCAGTGTCCAGCTTCCACCCAGGCGGCGAGATGCCTCAATGAAACTACCGATGGTTTGGGTATCGGCATCGGTGGTGAAACCTGCCAGTATTTCAGTGGACTGGGCATCGTTGAAAACAAAACGCAAGGCGGTTGCCAGGTCGTTATCGAAAATCGTATCACTGATTCGCTGATCGCTGTAGTGATATTCGACGACAAAACCTAAATCCATTCTGGTGTTTGCAATGCCGATCAGGGTGTATTCAAAACCAGCTACGGTTTGAAAACTGTTGGTGCCTTTTTTGGTGCCGCTGCGTACTTGGGTGTTGGCGGCTTCCAGTTTCCAGGTCCAGTCTCCAAAAAATGCCTGCCCATCTACACCGAGCTGATTGATTCGCGAGTAAACAGGAACAACAATGGTGTCACCGGCAGTGCTTATGGCAACGGGTTTAAAGTCTGTCGGGTCGCGTCCTGTACCTGTGAATAATGAAAAGCCAAATTCCCACTCACCAATATAGTGTGAGTAGCGAGCGGCAAAATCAATATGCTTTTTTCCTGCGCTGGAATCGTAGATGGCATTGCGCTCGGTATCGACAATAGCCGTAGGGCGTGGTCGCCCCTGGTTACCCGGGAAACTGCGTTCACGAAAACCCGGCAGGATGAACAGATCCACAACACCCCAGTTACGTTCGGTACTGAATTTAATCATCGGCTGACCAAGTTTGTCTTCGCCATCGATATTTTCAACCTGGTCCGTTTGATTGACAATATCAACCAGATGTTGGGTTTCTGTTACTCCCCAGAATACTTTACTGATGCCGGCACGAATTTCCCAGTTTTCATAAACCCCGGTCCAGGAAAACTCACGAATATCACCGTGTGTGCGTTGATCATCATGCTGGTCGGCGCGGTAAAAAAGTTTTATTTCAAGGTATTGTGCACCATCATCCCAACTATGAAAAAATTCAGGTTCTACAACGCCAGACAGATAGCTGTTGTGTTGTTCGCTACTCATCGGTTGTTCAAAAAAATTTCGTGTCTGAACGCCAATATAACCTGAAAATTCAGCCCCATAAACAGAACCGGATACCAAGAAACTGCCAGGCAAAGCAATGACCGCGCAGCAAATTAGAAGATTTTTCATTATTCATTAACGCGCTCACCGAGCGCGTTTAAGGCTGTTACGCGTAAAATCTCTATCGCTCAGACCCGTTTTAAATTGAAAATTTTCCCATTTCAGTAATGTGCTTTTACCGGTTTGATGGTTTTCCATTAACATGGTGTGAGGTCGCCAGAATTGACCGAGATATTGATGAAAATCTGTATTGCTTAATGTTTTTAACGGAGCATTTTTACGATCATAGAATTCGATTTTCTCTGCTGTGTATCGTTCTTTATTAATCCAGACAATCTGCCGAGTGTAACCAGAATGTTCGTAGGCGGGGTAGCGTTCAATAACATAAAAATCGACATCATTTATTTTTTCATAGCGGATAAATTGATACGTGTATTTCTCAACTTCCTGAGAGGCGAGGTCTTCAAAAGCAAATTCACTGCCCATGAAGGGACCTGATTTGTTTTTTGAGTTGATGCGTTTAACGCGTTTTAAGGCGGGTAAATACATCCACTGTGAATCTGGTTTGAGAGCGTGAGAGTGGGTAAGAAAGGCAGTGCCTTTTACATCCGCAGGTTCATCGAAAATTGACATTGACTTATCACCGTCACCGATAACTTCAAGTGTTTTTATGCGTAATGTGCGAGTGCTTGTATCACCTTGTTTATTCCGTAATTCCATAATCATGTTGGCAGTAAAGTCGGTGAAACCCATGTCTCGTTTATCGGCTTCTACAGCAATGGCCAGACCTTTCTTTGCATTGGTGTCTTCTGCGGCATCTGCATTGATTATTAGCGGTGCGAACAGCAGCGCAAGTATTAATAAAAACTGTTTTGTCGAATACATTATTTATCTCCTGTTTTGTCTGCATGGGAATTACCTGCGAATTTCATCAGCAGCGGCGGTAATAGTGTCAGGTCAATAATAAGTGCGAGCATGATGACCACACTGGTTAATAAGCCCATGCTTGAATTTATGTAAAAATGCGATTGTGCCATTATCATAAATCCTGCGACCAGCACTAATGAAGTCACTAATAACGCCAGTCCGACTCTATTAAACGCGTAACGTACTGCATCTTCTGCGCTTAACCCCTTTTCACGTCGTGCTCGTAAATACTTGCTTAAAAAATGCACGGTGTCGTCCACTACGATGCCCAATGTCATGCCGATAACTACAGACAGACCGATGCCGACCTGACCAACAGTGAAACCCCAAATGCCAAAAGCGGCAATCGCGGGTGTTAGATTAGGCAATAAACTGATGAAGCCGTATTTAAATGATCCCAGGAAAAATATCAAAACAGCCGATATTAATACCAGTGCGACACTGGTGCCAATGAGCATACTGTTAATATTACGCTTACCCAGATGTGCAAACATGAGTGTAGGGCCACTGCTATAAGTATAAGGCTTAATGTCAGGTGTGTTTTCTGCTAACCACTGCATTGCTGCCTGATCAAAAGTAATGACTTCGTTGGACGTCAATGTGTTTAAGGTGACCGCGATTTTAGTTGCTGACTTATCAATATCAATTTGATTGTTTAAATCCAGGCCATAGGGTAGCGACATTTCATAAAGCAATAAATATTGTGCAGCAAGGTTTCGTTCTTTTGGTAAGTGGTACGACGCTGGATCGTCACCATGCATGTTTTTATTTAAGCGTTTAAAAGTATCTGAAATGGTATGCACATGAACGACATTTGGCTGTGAGCGTAAATGTTGTGAGAATTTTGCGACATCAGCGAGAAATTCAGGATTGCTGATGCCGCCGGATTCTCCTGTGCCTAATGCGAAATCAATATAATACACTCCGGTGAGGTTCTCGGCGGCGTAATCAGAGTCACTGCGAAACTCAATGCTCTCATCAAAGTACTCAATAAAGTTGTCGTTGAGTTCATTAAGTGGAATCATTGACGCGAGGACAATAATAATGAGTGTGTTTCCGATTAATAGCGGTTTTTGCCGTTTGATGACGAATTCGCCAAGTTTTATCATCATCTGTTTTCCAGCAACTTCATGCTTACCTTTGACCGGTAAAATGCTGATCATGGCGGGCAGGAAAGTGATGGATAAAATAAATGCTGCAGCAACGCCGATGGCGGCAATGTTTCCCAGGTCGTGAAACGGTGGTGCGTCACTAAAGTTTAAACTTAAAAACCCCAGCACGGTGGTTAATGTGGTAACAAAAATGGGGCGAAAGTTAATTCGCATGCTTTCGATTATGGCACGGTTTTTATTTCTGCCGGTTGCTATTTCATGCCGCATTGTGACCAATAAATGCACTGCATTAGCAACAGCCATGGTTAGAATCATAATTGGTGCAGACATTACTGGCGGTGACAATAAAATCCCTGACCAGCCAGCAAGCCCCATTGCTGTCATGATGGAGAGAATAATCATGATCAATGTGGCCACCGTTGCACTGATGCTACGCAATAAAAAGAGCAATGTGAAAACAATAAAAGCTAATGCCAGTGGGTACAATTTGCTAAAATCATCCTGGCTGGCTTCTGGGAAGGCGTTGTTCATCATTGTCAGACCAACCAGGCGAATTTCTATCTCTGGATGTTTTTCCAGCATGCGCTGTTTTAGATCGCGGGAAAATGCGACCGCTATTGGCACTTCATCAAGGGCTTCTCCAGGTAGTTGTAAGGTGACGTTTACACCGGTATGTTCACTGTCCGGCGAGATCAGTCGATTCACTAATGCGGGTTCGTTAATAGCAATAGATCGTATTCTTCTTAAATCTTCATCACTTAGTTGAGCGGGTTCAAGCACAAGGTCGTCAACCGTTAGATCATCTTCTTCAGCAATGGTATGCTGGTGATTGGTGATTGAGTTTACGCGGGTAGAGAAGGGGGTTTGCCAGGCTTCTTTAGTGAGATCCTGGATTGCTGTGAGGGTTTCCCGGTTGAAAACGTTGCCTGATTTGGGGGTAACGACAAACAAAATGTTATCGTTTTTATTAAATGTTTTCTGCATTTTTTCAAATGCAAGTAATTGCGGATTGTCTTCCCCAAAAAACATTCGGTAGTCGTTACTAAAGCCTAAAAATTTTCCGCCATAAGAGGCTGCAAACACCGCTGCAATAGAAGCAAGTATAACTATGTATCGCCAACGTATTATCCAGCGTGTATATGATTCAATCATGGTTTTTTGTCAGCTTACTGTTTATTGTCATGAGTCATGGATGTTTCTTAATTTTGTCGCTAATTCTATCATTTATACCTAACCTCAGACACATAACTTGCCACCCCTATACTGATGGGTAATATCGTCATAGGCAATAACCTGAAAAAGGATTGTCCCACTAACGGATTATAAAACTCCGTTCCATGAAATAGTGGAATAAGAGCAATAAAGTAAAAAATAAAAGCCGAGTAGCAAATAATTGTATTTGTTATCCAATTGAGTGGGGAATA
>CAZYCY010000078.1:0-3923 GCA_964646145.1 uncultured Thiotrichaceae bacterium | reverse complement strand
ATATAACTCTATTTTAGAGGGCAATAACAATTTATGAGAGACATGTTGATCAAAGCTGATTATTTAGACAAAAACTGTTCATTTGCAAAAGTGTATCAACCCCTCGCGGTTTCAGCAAAATTAAAATCACAGCTCAATGATTTTATTGTAGAAGAAAATATTACTGTGGAGTTCAGTGGAGAAGGTGAGCATTGCTGGGTGTATGTTAAGAAAAGCGCCTGCAATACTGACTGGTTTGCACAACAGTTGGCTAACTTTTGTGGGGTAAAAAAACTGGCGGTTGCTTATGCCGGTTTAAAAGACCGCCATGCCGTCACTTCGCAATGGTTTAGTGTGCAACTACCGGGCAAACCCACACCTGACTGGGCAAAATTTGAAGCGAGTTTTTCTGCTGTGGAAACAGCAGAAAATGTGCAGGTATTGCAGAGTTTTCGTCACAACAGAAAATTACAACGTGGTGCTTTAAAAAGTAATAGCTTCAAAATTACATTACGAAATTTATCTGCTAGCAGTGATGAAATGTTTGCTTTACTTAAACAGCGATGTAACAAGATAGCAGAGAATGGTGTGCCAAATTATTTTGGCTCGCAGCGCTTTGGTCGTAGTTATAATAACCTGGATCAGGCAACAAAATTATTTTCTAATCCTCGGTTCAGGTTAGCAAGACACAAACGTGGCATGTATCTATCAGCGGCACGTTCCTGGATGTTTAACCATGTTTTATCTGAACGGGTAAAACGTCATGTCTGGAACCAACGGTTAGCGGGAGATGTTTTTATGCTGGATGGCAGGTCAGCCTGCTTCAAAGACGAAATCACAGATGAAGTAAAAATTAATGAGATAAACGAAAGAATAGCCATCCATGCCATTCATCCGACGGCGGCGATGTGGGGAGAAGGCGAAGCCATGGTGACAGCACAGGCTGAAGAACTTGAGTCACAAATTTTTGACCAGTTTCCTGTTTATCGTGATGGTTTAATTGCCGCCAGATTACAGATGCAACGAAGAGCCTGTAGGGTCATTCCTGGTCAGCTTGAGTGTCACCGTGAAAGTGATGATTTTGTGCTTGCCTTTTCGTTACCGTCAGGAAGTTATGCGACGATGGTGCTGGGTGAAATATTTTCTGATTTGAGCGAGACCAGATAACGAATAAAGCAGCGAAATATGCTACTATTTGTGCAAATATATTAGCAGGAAGCTTTGCACAAAACATCTTTTTCATTATTGTCGTCTCGGACAACGGGAGAGGTCTCGTTCTACCGCTGTATAAAATCTCTCTCATTGGTCGAGATGGCAGTAGTATCTCCTGATCGTGCAATGCCCGCTATCGGTAAAAATAACCTGGTTTGAATGATGAACCCCAATTATCTCGATTTTGAACAACCCATTGCCGAGCTTGAAGCCAAAATTGAAGAGCTGCGCTATGTAGGTGATGACACTGAAATAAACATTGGTGACGAGATAAGTAAACTCGAAGAAAAATCTCGTTTATTAACAAAAACTATTTTTAGTAAACTGGATTCATGGCAAACGTCAAAGTTGGCACGGCATCCAATGCGGCCTTATACATTCGATTATATAGATCGCATATTTACTGATTTTCAGCAGTTGCATGGTGACCGTGCTTTTTCTGATGATGCCGCATTAGTCGGTGGTTTGGCGCGACTTGATGGTATGCCAGTCATGGTAATCGGTCATCAGAAAGGGCGTGACACCAAAGAAAATATTCATCGTAATTTTGGCATGCCCAGACCGGAGGGTTATCGCAAAGCATTACGTTTGATGAAGCTGGCAGAGCGGTTTCGTTTGCCCATTATTACCTTCATTGATACTCCGGGTGCCTATCCGGGGATAGACGCAGAAGAACGTAACCAATCTGAAGCCATTGCGCGTAATCTTTTCGAAATGTCTGATTTGCAAACGCCGATTATTTGTACTGTTATTGGCGAAGGTGGTTCGGGAGGTGCTTTAGCTATTGGTGTAGGTGACCGGGTGATGATGCTGGAATATAGCACCTATTCGGTTATTTCTCCAGAAGGTTGCGCATCGATTTTATGGAAGAATGCTGATAAAGCATCCATTGCAGCCGAAGCCATGGGTATAACCGCGAAAAAATTAAAAGAAGTGGGCTTGATTGACCAAATTATTCGTGAGCCATTAGGCAGTGCGCATCGTAATGTTGATGAGGCGGCAAGAAATATTAAACAGGCGCTTACCGATGCGCTTGAGACCTTTGAAAAAATGGGCATAGAAAAATTGCTTGAAGAACGCTATAAGCGTTTAACTTCATATGGTCACTTCCTTGAAGAGTCATCAACTTGATTTTTTTCTGGCATTAATCAGAGTTTCTTTAGTCAATCATGCATTTTGTTAAACGTTTCCAGATCTCACTGGAAGCGTTGTCTAGTCCTGAAAGTAATGCTCATTATGTTGTTGCTTACAGTGGTGGCATTGATTCACATGTATTATTACATTGTTGTAAAAAATTAAAGCTGCCAGTACGTGCTGTGCATGTGCATCATGGCTTGCAAGCAATAGCCGATGACTGGGTGCTGCATTGTCAGAATGTTTGCGATGTTTTAAATATTCAACTTGATGTTGTCCATGTTGACGGGCGGAAAAAGAAAGGACAAAGTCCGGAAGAATCCGCACGCGCAGCACGTTATACTGCCTTGCAAAATAGTTTAATGGTGGGTGATTGCCTGCTCACCGCACAACATTTAAACGATCAGGCTGAGACAGTGCTAATACAGCTGTGCAGAACCGCTGGTGCAGCAGGTTTATCTGCCATGCCTGCTGTTAAAAAAATCGGAGAACATGTGCATCTGCGCCCATTATTAACTTTTTCCAGTAGGGAAATAGAAAATTTTGCAAAGCAGGCGAACTTGTACTGGATCGAAGATCCCAGTAACCAGGATATAAACTATGACCGTAATTACATAAGAAAAAATGTAATGCCCATGCTGGAACAACGCTGGCCTGAAATAACGCAACAGTTATCAACCGTTAGTGCTTTGCAGGCAAATAATCTGCAAGTGCTGGAAGACATGGCTGCAATTGATTTAGCAAATTCTCTTAATACATTTATATGCAATCGTATCGTCAGTGCGTATGAGATTGTCTCTGTGTTATCGATAACCAGGCTGAGGCAACTGTCATCAGCGAGGTTACTTAATCTATTGCGTTATTGGCTTGGCGTGACTAATGGCTTAGCATTAAATAGTTTAGCTACGCGAAATCTGCTTGAGGAAATAGAAAAAACCCTGGTTAATTCATCTCAAGATACAAAATCAGTTGTTGTTTTCAATGGTCTGGAGTTTAGAAAATATCAGAATGATCTATACCTGTTAAAAGAAAAAATAAGTCTGAATCAAATGGAATCGAACAATGATAGAAACTGGTTGCCAACCGCAGCATTGAACCTTGCAGAACTAAATATTCAAATTAAGTCGGTATTACGAGTGGGAAAAGGTTTAAGCAAAAGTTTGCTCACTGAACCCTTAACCATTCGCTTTCGTAAGGGAGGTGAATATTTTCACCCAGTACAGCGGCAGCACTCTCAACGTTTAAAAAAATTGTTGCAGGAGGCCAATATTCCACCGTGGGATAGAGGCACGCTTCCATTGGTTTATTTTAAGGATGAATTGATTGCTATTGTTGGCTTAACGGTTAGTAAGCAGTACGCTGTTGGCGCGGAAGAAGAAGGGTGGATTATTGATGTTGTTGCATTGTAAATGGCTGAGTTTGTATCGTGGGCACATATTACCGGGCCGGATGAAAAGGATACCACTTACTAAAGGTCCCTCTCAATGCCAGTAAGTTAAGACTTTTGCCGTCATTCTCGCATGATTTTAGCGGGAATCCATGGCTAGGAGCTTGTCCGAGAATAGATAACCTACTGCAAATCCCATAGAAACCATAAG
>CAZYCY010000077.1:0-8703 GCA_964646145.1 uncultured Thiotrichaceae bacterium | reverse complement strand
GAAAAATCAATAACCTACATCCTTACCTGGATAATACGCTGAGTAGTTACAATTAAAAGTTATAAACAACAAATAACTTGTGTCTTTATTACTATCTATGTAAGGATAGCTGTCGGTATAAAAAGTAAAAAAACAATGAAAAAACACAAAGAAGGTAAAATTAGATGAATAAATATACTGTATCAATAATGGGACTATGCCTGATATCGGCACCTGTCCTGGCCGCTGATCTGCAAAAAAAGGATAATCATACAGGCAAAGTAGATCTTTCCATCAAAGCCATGACTATTCTGGATGCTGAAGACAATGGTTATGACCCCAATGATGGCAGCGCTTATCTTCTAAAACTTAAATATGAGACTGCAGCGTGGAACAATGTCAAGTTAGGCATGGGCATGTACACCAATGGCGATATCTTTAATCTTACCGATTTTGGTACCGACCCTACCAAGCGGGTTGCCAGAGGCATGTTTGTGACTGATGATGGTGACGAAAAGTCACAACTGGGTGAGCTATACCTGGATTACAAAGCAGACGATTATCATTTATATGGCGGTCGCATGATTTACAAAACACCATTAACCACCATCACATATAGCACCATGCCAAACTTCTATACTGTGTATGGTGTTTCTACAACGGTACTGCCTAAAACCAGGCTCGGTATTGCACTGATTACCGACATGTCTTTTGGCGCCCGTTCTATGACCGACTTCGGGCTTATTGGTGAAGGCACAAAATCTGCGGGCGCAGCAATTCCGAGCAAAATTATCGGTCAGGCAGAGTTTCATGATATTTATACCGCAACCACAGGCAAAACTGACCAGGACACTAACGGCATAACCGTGCTGAATGCCGAATATGACGTCACTAACAATATCAAACTTGCCTTATGGAATTATCACGTTGACGATATAGCAAATAATATTTATCTTCAGGCCGATGGAAGCATTCCTCTAGCCGGGAAAAAAGTAAAACTTAGTGGTCAGTACCTGATGCAATCCGACACCGGCAGCAAGCTGGCTGGCGAGCTGGATTTTAACCTGGCGGGTTTAAAGGCCAGCATCGGCAGCAAGAAATGGGGCGCCTTCGTCGCCTACAATACCAGCTCAGGGGATACCGCCATGCTTAACGCCTGGGGTGGTGATCCGGCTTATACCAGCACCATCTTCTCGCGCAATGCCTATCGTGAGAATGTAGATGCCTATAAAATTGGCGGTCGCTATAAAATAGTTAATAATCTGACCGTTAAAGTCGGTTATGCCAATTATGGACAATCTGATACTCTCGCCCCGGCACATGTCATCAAAGTAGGACCCAAAGGAACAAAGGTCGCAGCGATGACAGATGCTGAGGAGTTAGACATTGTACTAATCTGGAAAGCACAGAAAAACCTGACCTTAAAACTATTCCATGCTAACCGCACCAGTGAATATGACGGCAGGAATGGCAAAGATCTTACCCAGGCGCATACTCGACTGATCGGTATTTATAAATTTTAAGCGACAACTCCTGAGTTTTTATCCACAACTCATGCCGCGCTTTTAAAACCGGATCACCCTTTGGGGTGACCCGGTATCAAAGCAAAGGCTTCATCAATAACCTCGCGTCCAAAAATAACGGCTCCAGACCAGATTTTTTAAGATTTGGAAAACTCTCGAATAGTTCTGCTGAGCTTCAACCATTAATCCGCCTGATTATTTCATTCGGCGCCATCATCGATGGTATCGATACAAAAAGGTGAACATAGAGAAGTATGATGATGTATTGCCACAAAAATGTTATTTTTTAATGCGATATTCAGCAGAGCGCGCATGCGCCGTTAAGCCTTCGCCATGCCCAAGCACTGACGCGACTTTACCTAATACAGAAGCACCCAGGGCTGAACAGGCAATCAGGCTGCTGCGTTTTTGAAAATCATAAACGCCTAAAGGTGATGAAAAACGTGCAGTGCCGGAGGTGGGTAAAACATGGTTGGGACCAGCGCAGTAGTCACCTAAAGCTTCTGCTGTATAACGCCCCATAAAAATAGCACCCGCATGGCGAATTTTTTGCGCCCATTGTTCGGCGTTTTCTATCGACAATTCTAAGTGTTCAGGCGCAACGTGATTTGCCACTTCAATCGCTTGCTCCATATTTGCCACGACAATAAGCACTGCGCGATTTTCCAATGAGGTTTTGATGATGTCTTTACGCGGCATTTCTTCTAGCAGGCGTTCGATACTTTGTTTTACCTGTTCAATATAAGCTTCATCCGGGCAGACTAAAATAGACTGCGCTTGCTCATCGTGCTCTGCCTGGGAAAATAGATCCATGGCTATCCAGTCTGGATTGGTTTTACCGTCACACAGCACCAGAATTTCTGAAGGCCCGGCAATCATGTCGATGCCAACCACGCCAAACACCATGCGTTTTGCTGTTGCCACAAAGGTGTTGCCCGGCCCAGTGATTTTATCAACCTTGGGAATGGTTTGAGTGCCGTACGCCAACGCCGCTATCGCCTGCGCGCCACCAATGGTGAACACACGATCAACCTTGGCAATTGCGGCGGCTGCCAGCACTAACTGGCTGACTACACCATCCGGTATGGGTACCACCATGATAAGTTCAGGCACACCGGCAACTTTTGCCGGTATTGCGTTCATCAGTACTGAAGATGGATAGGCGGCTTTACCTCCGGGAACATATAATCCCACTCTGTCCATCGCCGTTACCTGCTGCCCCAGTACGGTGCCATCATCTTCGGTGTAGCTCCAGGATTCCAGTTTCTGATGTTGCGCGTATTGGCGTATTCTTTGTGCAGCCATTTCCAACGCTTCTCGTTGCGCTGTATCAATGGATTGCAGTGCACTCTGCAACCGCGACTGGCTTATTTCAAGCTGACTCGCATCAGCAAGATTCATGCGATCAAATTTATTGGTGTATTCAATAACCGCTGCGTCTCCTCGCTTTTTGACATCCGACAATATATCAGCCACTACTTTTGCAACACCACCATCGATGCCGGCTTCCCATGCAAGTTGAATATCAAGCTGCTGATAAAAATCAGCGTCGGCAAAATTTAAGGCGGTTATGTTTAACATAGTGAGCTTCGCTCAAATGAAAAATTGAAGGCCAAAGTCCATTGAGCTTCACTCAGAAGCTCACTTTTTATTTGAGAAAAACTCACCTGTTTCGTTTTTTGTTCTTTATTTTTCACTTTTCATTGTGAGCGAGGCTCACTATTCACTGCTTTTCTTATCTGCTCAATAATGCTGTTAATTTTCTCATGTTTCATTTTCATCGATGCTTTGTTCACAATTAAACGTGAGCTGATATCTGCGATATGATCTACCGGTTTCAAACCATTGGCTTTAAGCGTGTTGCCGGTATCGACAACATCAACAATCAAATCCGATAAACCGACTATTGGGCCTAACTCCATCGAGCCATATAATTTAATAAGCTCAATCTGTTCGCCACGTGATTCAAAATAACGTTTGGCAACATTGGTAAACTTGGTGGCAACACGCAAGCGGTCACTGACACGCGGTTTAGACTCGATAAGCCCCGCAGTCATCAACTTACATTTGGCAATTTTTAAATCCAACGGTTCATACAAACCTTCTCCACCATGTTCCAGCAGCACATCTTTACCGGCAACGCCTAAATCTGCTGCACCAAATTGTACATATGTCGGTACATCTGTCGCACGGATGATAAGCAGCTTAACCTCATCATGATTGGTGTCAAGAATCAGTTTACGGCTTTTTTCCGGGTCATCGGCGGGCACGATGTTGGCTGCGGCCAGTAACGGCAAGGTCTCTTTATAAATGCGACCTTTAGACAGGGCTATTGTAATCATAAAAACAGTGAATAGTTTTTCATTCGTGTACGCGGCGGATTTTAGCACCTAATAGCGCCAGTTTTTCTTCAATATTTTCATAACCGCGGTCAATATGATAGATGCGTTGCACTTCGGTTTCGCCGCTGGCGACCAGACCAGCAATGATGAGGCTGGCAGAGGCACGTAAATCAGTCGCCATTACGGGTGCTGAGGTCAATGCATCCGTACCGCGAATGATCGCGGTATTTCCTTCAATTTCAATATCTGCACCCATACGCTTTAACTCTTGCACATGCATGAAGCGGTTTTCAAACACGGTTTCAACTACGGTGGCGGTGCCTTCTGCAATGGTATTCAAGGCGGCAAACTGTGCCTGCATGTCGGTCGGGAAAGCTGGATAAGGCGCAGTACGGATACTCACGGCTTTCGGTCGCCGACCTTCCATGTCCAGTGAAATCCAGTCTTCACCTATTTCAATTTTGGCGCCGGCTTCACGTAATTTTTCGATTATTGCATCAAGCAGATGGGGTTCAGTATCTTTCACCTTGATGCTGCCACCAGTAATGGCCGCTGCAACCAGGTATGTACCGGTTTCAATTCGATCCGGCAGCACACGATAACGAGTACCGTGGAGCTTTTCAACACCTTCAATGGTAATGGTGTCGGTGCCAGCACCGGAAATTTTTCCACCCATAGCAATAATGAAATTTGCCAGATCAACTACTTCGGGTTCACGTGCGGCATTCTCAATAATAGTAGTGCCATCAGCAAGTGCGGCAGCCATCATCAAGTTTTCCGTGCCAGTCACGGTCACTACATCCAGCACCAGTCGAACCCCTTTTAAACGTTTTGCTTTGGCGTGAATGTAGCCGTTACTAACATCAATTTCGGCACCCATCGCCTGCAAACCTTTAATGTGCAAATCTACTGGGCGGGAACCAATGGCACAACCACCAGGCAGAGAAACTTCGGCTTCTCCAAAACGCGCTAACAACGGCCCTAATACCAGAATCGAGGAGCGCATGGTTTTTACCAAATGGTAAGGAGCGGTATGATTTTCAATAGTAGAGCTATCAACCTCGATACTTAATTTCTCATCAACTGACACCATTACTCCCATGCAGCCAAGTAATTCGATGGTGGTGGTTACATCATGCAAATGCGGTACGTTTTCAATGATTGCCGGACTGTCAGCCAATAAGGTTGCCGCCAGTATCGGCAACACTGCATTTTTGGCGCCTGAAATTCTAATTTCACCTTGTAGTTTAACGCCACCATTTATCAATAATTTATTCATTTTTTAAAATCTCTGTAATGACTTAGCGCATAGTGGCACATGGATGCGCCGTTTTCGAACCAAAGGATGGAGTTGTCAAAATATTTGGCCTTCAACACCATATGCTTTAGCTATAATTAACAGGGTTTCAGGCAGGTTTTTAAAATCCAGCCTGATGTTCTCAAAACCTGCCTGTTTGCTCATTTCCAGTATTAACGCCAACCCGGCACTGTTACACATTGTTATTTTCGATAGATCCATGGTAATACTGGCATTGGTCTTAATAACATCCGGGCTATCCGCTGATTTTTTATATGATTTAAACAAAGCCACCGCACGCTGTATTAAATCGGGCACTGTTGAAAAATCAAGCACGCCTGAAATGAAATATTTCTGCTGAGTTTGCTGAATAATTTCAGCCTGATTTAATTGCACTGTGCTGCCTGTTTAATCATCTTTAAAAAAGCAGTTGAATCGTAGCGAGAATGTCTAATGCACTGAATTTTCTCGCTGCGCTATTACGAAGATCTGCAACGAAAACAGGACATATTTTAGACTCAAGATTCATATTCATGTGGCGTGGCACACCGATGCAATGTTAACAAGCCTAAGGATGGAATTAATAGAGAGATCCTTAGAGGCAACTAACTTACTACTATTTTTATCTCGCAGGAATGTTATCAGACCATCAATGCCACCTCTACGTATTTCCTGAGCGAAAGTGCCACGATAACTGGTCACCAGACTGATGCCATCAATTTTTATATCAAATATTTTCCAGGCATTGTTTTTAATTCGCATACGGTAAGCAATCGGTATAGAAGGCCTGCCTGGCTGCATCACTTCAGCGTTGACTATGGTTCTCTTCGAATCAGCAGCTACTGTTGTCGGGAAATATTTAATCTCCTGGTCTTTAAATTCAACCAATAATTTGCTGTAGGTTCTAATTAGCAAAGTCCTGAACTCTTTGACCAATTCCCGCTTTTGCTGTCTTGTTGCTTTTCGCCAGTTTTCACCACCCACAGCCAGACGAGTCATGATGACATCATCCAGATGCGGCAATATATAATTTTTAACTATCTGATGAGCACGCTCAGGCTCCTGCTGCAGTAATTCATAGTCATCCCGCAATATTTTTATTACCTGTGCCGTGATTCTTTCCAGTAGAACCACTGGCGATTCAATATCACCGGCAGTTGGCTCAGCCAGTGTTGTCGGCGACCAGCTAATTGTAATCACACAAAGAGCTATTATTAAAAACGCAACATGCGACCCACATTGCCTGGAAAAACGTAAAAAACACAAGGCGTCATCTTCCGCCAGCTTATATAATTTTTTCATGGTGTTTTTATTCCTCATTCATCTGCCCGGCCATATATAAACTGACCAATAATTTGTTCTAATACTATTGCTGACTGAGTTAAATCAATAACATCGCCTGCTTTTAAATAGTCTTCCGCTGCTCCGGGTTCAAAACCGACAAATTGCTCACCCAACAACCCCGATGTTAGAATACTGGCTGCAGTATCAACAGGAAACTTATTGTATTGCTGGTAAATTGCCATGCTTACCACTGCTTCATAAGTCTCACTATCATATTCAATAGCGGTAACCCGCCCTATCCTCACGCCACCCACTGAAACCGGTGAGCGCACCCTCAGACCACCCACATTGTGAAAACGCGCTTTTAATTCGTATTTCTCTCCACCACCGTAGTAACTGCTGATATTGCTCACACTCATTGCCAGCATAAAAAATGCAGCAATGGCGGCGGCAACAAATAAACCAACCAGAATTTCTACTTTACGTGATGTCATTTGTTATTCTCACTCATTTTGTGAACATTATAGCGGTAAGCACAAAATCTAAAAACAGTATGGCTAGCGCACTGTGTACCACGGTTCGCGTCGTCGCCTGCGCCAACCCTTCCGATGTTGGCAAACAATCGTATCCTTCAAATAATGCTATCCAGGTGACGACAAAGCCGAACACAATGCTTTTAATGATTCCATTAACAATATCCAGATATAAATCCACGGCATTCTGTGGTTGCGACCAGAAGGCACCCGAATCCAGACCGAGCATCTCTACTGCTACCACATAAGCGCCAATCACACCCACGGCACTAAAGATGATTGCCAGCAGCGGCATGGATATAAAACCTGCGATAAAACGTGGCGCAATGATGCGTTTCATCGGATTAACTGCCATCATTTCCATGCCGGACAACTGCTCGGTGGCTTTCATCAAACCGATTTCTGCGGTTAAAGCCGAACCCGCTCGACCCGCAAATAACAGAGCGGTAAGCACCGGCCCTAATTCGCGCAACAGGGCGAGAACAACCATCACTCCAACGGAATCTTCTGCGCCAAAATCAACCAGTGCATAATAAAATTGTAGCGCCACGACCATGCCAACAAACATTCCAGCAACCACAATAATGAGTAATGTTTGCACGCCAACAACATACAGCTGTTTTATCAATAAGCGTGGACGTGCAAATAAGCTGGTACTGCTGATTAACGCCTCAAGCAAAAACAGGGTGGCACGTCCCAACCGCTGAAAACTGCGCAGCGTGATGGCACCCAGATGTTGTATTTTATTCAACATCGCATAAAATCATATAAAGCAAAACCGCATTAATCCTGCGCATACAGATCATCCAGCAAAGGTCGGGCTGGATAATGAAAATGCACCGGACCATCAGCATCACCGTGAACAAACTGGTGCGTCCATGGTGACTGGCTATTGCGTAATTCATCTGGCGTGCCGCTTTCAACTATTTTTCCAGCAGAAATAATATGCACACACTGCGCTATAGACAAGGTTTCGGGCACATCGTGCGAAACCACAATGCTGCATATATTCAGCGCCTTATTTAGCTCGCTGATGAGTGACACCAAAACTCCCATCGAAATAGGATCCTGTCCGGTGAACGGTTCATCGTACATAATCATCATCGGATCCAGTGCCATCGCCCGCGCCAGCGCCACTCGTCTAACCATACCACCGGACAACTCAGCCGGCATTAGCTTTGCAGCACCACGTAAACCAACTGCGTTTAGTTTAAGTAGCACCATATGACGAATCATTGCTTCATTTAACCTGGTGTGTTCGCGCAACGGGTAAGCCACATTTTCATACACAGATAGATCTGTCAACAGTGCGCCGCTTTGAAACAACATCCCCATGCGCTGGCGCAGTTCAAATAACCTGGCGGTGGATAATTGATGAACATTTAACCCATCAACCTCAATTGTGCCATGATCCGGCGTTAATTGACCACCAATTAATTTTAACAAGGTGGTTTTTCCGCTGCCACTGGGACCCATTAAGGCGGTAATGCCCTGACGCGGCACATCCAGCGACAAGGCATCAAAAATCTTTTGGCTGCCTCGACTGAAGTGTAAATCCCTTATTTTGACTAGAATATCACTCACTAGAATGTTTTTATATACTCAAATGTCTTCATAATTTTTCGGGAGTAGTATTAATTGTTGCATAAGTTTTCGCCACATACTTTTGTGACGCACGGTAAGTATATCCCTATAGGGCATCTCTATTTATTCTGGAGGTGAAGATTGAGATTCAAAATAGGTCA
>CAZYCY010000076.1:6046-8710 GCA_964646145.1 uncultured Thiotrichaceae bacterium | reverse complement strand
TCTGCTATCAGAAACCAGCCGGAAAATGTTTTGCAGGTGTTTGTGCAGCAGGGGAGAAATGATAAGCGTATAAAAAAAATAGTGGATCTGGCAAAAAACTCCGGCGTATCGATACAGGAAATTTCTAATGAAAAGTTAAAAGAAAAATGTTCTAAGGTCGGGCATCAGGCTAGACATCAAGGGGTTGTGGCTGAACTGCGTGCGAACAAATCCAGCACGGTATCTCTTGACGCTATTTTAGAAAAAGAATCGTTACTGTTACTGGTGCTAGATGAAGTGCAGGACCCACATAATATCGGTGCCTGTCTGCGCACGGCCGATGCAGTTGGCGTTGATGCAGTTGTTGTGTCAAAAAATCGCAGTCCTGCGTTAACCCCTGTTATTCGAAACGTTGCCAGCGGTGCAGCTGAAACGGTGCCTTACATTATGGTGTCTAATTTGGCGCGTGCCTTAGAAAAAATAAAACAAAGTAATGTCTGGGTGATGGGTGCCAGTGGTGATGCAAAGCAGACAATCTATAGTAGCAGCAATAACAACAGTGACTGCAGCACTATAAGTAAACGACTTGCCCTGGTAATGGGGTCTGAAGGTAAAGGGATGCGTCGCTTAACTGCTGAATCCTGTGATGAACTTGTCTCTATTCCAATGCAGGGTAGTGTTGAAAGTCTGAATATTTCTGTCGCCACGGCAGTTTGTTTATATGAAATTCGCCGGCAGCAGTTAAAATTTTGACGTACAGGAAAATTGGAGCAACATGTCAGCCAGTATTGAAGCATTTAAGACTACACAGAAAAAAACCAATCAATCTTCCAGTAATCGAACATCATCGATGATTGTGCGAAGAAATTTGGTAGTGAGCGACGAACTTGAAGCAAGTAGTTTGCATCCATTACTAAAAAAAATATATGCAAACCGGGGAATAAACAGCTTAAATCAGGTTGATTACAGCTTGCAAAATTTGCTAGATTATTCCTTATTAAAAGATATCAATCTTGCCGCTAGAATTGTGAGTGATGCAATCATCCATCAAAAAAAGATTTTAATTATTGGTGACTTTGATGCGGATGGTGCCACTTCCTGTGCGCTAATGATGCGTACGTTTAAGGCGTTCGGCTTAAACTATATAAACTACCTTGTGCCCAATCGTTTTGATTTTGGTTATGGTTTAAGCCCGCAGATAGTTGATGTTGCTGCCGGGTTGTCGCCACAATTACAAGCAGGTCCTAAACCGGATTTGATTATTACCGTTGACAACGGGATTTCAAATGTTGATGGTGTTAATCGTGCAAATGAGCTGGGTATTCAAGTTGTCATCACCGATCATCATCTGGCAGGTGACACACTTCCACAGGCTGCCGCCATTGTTAACCCTAACCAACCTGGCTGTGCGTTTCCTGCAAAAACAATTGCAGGGGTTGGCGTGGCTTTTTATTTAATGCTTGCTGTACGAGCGACCTTACGCAACCGATCATGGTTTAATGATAAACAAACAGAGCCTAATATGGCGAATTATCTAGATCTGGTGGCATTAGGAACGGTAGCGGATGTTGTGCCACTGGATGATAACAATAGAATTCTTGTTGAAAACGGCTTGCAACGCATCAGGGCAAACAAAGCCTGTGCTGGTATTAATGCGTTATTATCCATTGCAGGTAAATCAATAGCAGGGTGCTGCGCACAGGACTTTGGCTTTATTATCGGCCCACGCCTGAACGCAGCTGGTCGCCTGGATGATATGTCGATTGGTATTGAATGCCTGCTCAGTGATGATTATGCTCAGGCATTTGACTATGCGACCATTTTGAATGAGATGAATCAACAACGTCGTCAGATTGAAGGTGAAATGCTTGAGCAAGCAACAGTGCTTCTCGAACAACACACAACCAAGCTTGATGATAGTGGTAGTGTAGCAAAGGCTTTAGCTCTGTATGATGAACAATGGCATCAGGGTGTAGTTGGTTTATTGGCTTCAAGAATTAAAGAAAAATACCATCGTCCAGTATTTGCCTTTGCTGATGCAGGTAATGGTGAGATAAAAGGCTCTGGACGGTCTATTCCCGGTTTGCATCTGCGTGATGTGCTGGATTCGATTTCAAAACAGCATAAAAATTTAATAGATAAATTTGGAGGTCATGCCATGGCAGCTGGCTTAACCATGAAACAGGACAAGTTTACTTTATTTCAGCAGGCATTTAATGAACAAGTAAGTGCAATATTGCGCCCACAAGACCTGGACAATATTAGTGAAACAGATGGTTCAATAGCGACAGAATATATGACCATGGAAACTTCAACGCTGTTTAAAATGGCAAGCCCCTGGGGGCAGTTATTTCCTGAACCGGTCTTTGACGACGTCTTTAAAGTGCTTAACTGGCGCATTGTTGGTGAAAAACATTTGAAACTGGATCTTGCCAAAGAAGAGTCTGATGAATGTTATGCTGCTATTGCTTTCAATAAAACAGACAGCGATCTACCCGCTGGGAATGAACGTATCCGTTGTGTCTATCGGCTGGATGTCAATGAGTTCAGAGGTAAGCGAAGTTTGCAGTTAATTGTGCTGAATATTGAGGCAGCGTGAGTTATTAATTATGAATTACAAATTACGAGTTATTAACGATGAATTACGAATTGCGATGCAAGTTACCCAATTCGTAATTTGTAATT
>CAZYCY010000076.1:0-5946 GCA_964646145.1 uncultured Thiotrichaceae bacterium | reverse complement strand
GTAATTTGTAATTAACAATATGTACTCCATATTACGAAAATTTTTATTTTTATTTGATGCAGAAAGCATTCATGTTTTTTCATTAAAGATGATGAGTTTTTTAAATTCGATAGGTGTATTTAAGCTCGTTATTAAAAATCGGATTGCTGCCCCTGTCACTGTCATGGGCATCACTTTTCCCAATGCTGTTGGACTCGCTGCTGGCCTTGATAAAAATGCTAGTCATATTGACGCATTGTCACAATGTGGTTTTGGTTTTGTTGAAGTCGGCACTATCACACCAAAGGCACAAGCGGGTAATGATAAACCGCGTCTGTTTAGACTGCCAGCCGATAATGCCATTATTAATCGCATGGGGTTTAATAACGATGGTGTTGATGCTTTAGTCAGCAACGTTAAACAAAGTAACTGGTATAAACAATTTTCTGATTTAAAACAGCAAAATAGTCGCTGTGTACTCGGCATTAATATAGGCAAAAATAAAGCAACGCCGCTGGAAAATTCGGTTGATGATTATCTTATCTGTATGCAGCAAGTTTACCCTTATGCAGATTACATCACCATTAATATTTCTTCACCTAATACGCCTGGCTTGCGAAAATTACAACATGGTCAAGGTTTAACTGACTTGTTAACACAGTTAAAGAATAAACAAGCTGAGTTGCATCAGCAACATCAGCGCTACGTGCCGCTTGCAGTAAAAATTGCCCCCGATTTGGATGAAGACGAAATCAAAGACATTGCGGCAAGATTATTAGCCGCTAACATTGATGCCGTCATCGCGACCAATACAACAAATAGTCGGTCTTCATTAATATCAAATTCACAACTTACTGCGCAGACCGGTGGTTTGAGTGGCAAGCCCCTTTTAAATTTGTCTACCCGGGTTTTAAAGCAGTTGATAAAAGCACTTGATGGAAAAATACCAGTTATTGCCGTAGGTGGTATTTCCTCAGCTGCGGATGCTATGGAAAAAATGAATGCGGGAGCCAGTTTGGTACAGATATATACCGGGTTTATTTATTGTGGTCCAAAACTTATCAGTGATTGTGCTTCAGTATTAGAGGTGTATTAAAATATGCCGGCTAAATCCTGCAAGTAGAAGTGCGTTCAGAAAGTCATTAGCAGCATCCTGCGATGGGGGATGCTTGCTTCATAAAACAGTTCACTGTCGACAGTGAATCCGTGTTTTTCATAGAAAGGTATCGCCGTGGTTTGTGCGTGCAGTGTGACTTGTTTATGCTGCTGCTCAGCAGCATGCTTTAATACAACACGTAAAAGTTTGCTGCCAATGCCATGACTGCGGTATGTTGGTAATACCGCCATGCGTCCTATTTGACCATCCGTTTTTAAGCGAGCGCAGGCAATGACTTTGCTGCTATTGCTAACAAGAAAGTGAGTTGATGATTCATCATACTCATCCCACTCCATTTCTTCTGGTACGTTCTGCTCGTCAATAAAAACAAGGCGACGAATTTTTGTTAGCTGGCTTTTAGCTTCTTCCCAGCGGACTATTTTGATTTCTACATTATATTTTTGCATGTGTTATTTTGCTGTTTATTTCGTAATAACTCCTTAGTCACAAAAAACGCTGCCATCGTTATACAATTGTAATAGCACTGTTTTATCAGCAGGTGTCATAAATGATAGCAGCTGCGGTAAATCGAGATGCTCATCTTGGCAAAGCGTTTCTGCAAATTTTTTGCTGACCTTAAAACTATTGCCATTTACAAATAACAAGGCAGCCTTATCAAGGTAACTAAACAGGAAGCGGGAGTAGGGTGACAGCATTAAGCTGGACTGAGACTGAGATGCATCAGCACAAAGCTGCTTAAAATTAACTTTGTGCTGATTATGGAATTGTTCAATGTCCTCAAAGGCTTTATTGTCACTGCAGTATTGTCCTAACCAGCGTTTTACTTGTTCATGTTCCAGCGTGATGCCCTGTTTAAGATATGCAATAAACTGTGATACCGTATCGTCCGTTATTTCCCCATGATGTATTGGTTTGGCAGGTGATTTATCGCTAAAGCGTTCTGCACCGTGACTGTTTTCGTTAAGGTAATGCACATAATCACTGGTGATGGTTTTTAATGATGGCGCTCTAAAGCCAACCGATGCAGTCATACAATGTTCATCAAGACCCTGATCATTTTTACAGGTTTGGGCTACGCCATGATGCGCTATGCCTGGTGGCAGGTACAATAAATCGCCGGGATTGCACAACCATTCCTGTTCGGCAGTGAAATTTTTTAAAACACGAAGGTCAACATCAGGCAGTGTTTCAGTTGCGTAATGTTCGCTTATTTGCCATAAGCGCTGACCATTAAGTTGTATTAAAAAAACATCGTAATCATCAACATGCGCGCCAACAGAACCCCCTGTCGGTGCATAGCTAATCATCAAATCGTCTAAACGCCAATCGGGTAAAAAACGAAACGGTTTTACTAATGAAGCTGCTTCGGGTAAGCACTTCTCCATATCACTAATCAGTAACGACCAGTGTGTTTCGGGGAGTTCGGCAAAGCGGGATTCTGCAAAAGGACCGTGTTCTGCCTGCCATGGGTAGTCACCATCTTTTTCCAGAACAAGTCTGGCATTGATGTTATCTTCACAAGCCAGACCGGCAAGTTCTTCAGCCGTTATCGGTGATTCAATGCCGGGAAAGGCGTTCCTGATTAATAGCGGTTTTTTTTGCCAGTACTGTGTTAAAAAGTCTTCAACATTAATGTTCGCTGGCCAGGATACGTTTGCAAAACTCATAACCGGCTATAAGTTTTTAGTCTGCTGAACTGCATTACCAATGTAATTGTGCGGCGTTAATTTAAGTAGACTATTACGCGCCTCTTCTGGCATATCCAGGGTTTGAATAAACTCCTGAAATGCCTGCTGTGTGATGGCTTTGCCGCGAGTGAGTTCTTTTAGCTTTTCATAAGGGTTTTCAATGCCATAACGTCGCATAACGGTTTGTACTGGTTCGGCCAATACTTCCCAGCTCGAATCAAGATCGGCTGCGATAATGTCGGCATTGATTTCCAGTTTGTTCAAACCTTTTAATAGCGATTGATAAGCAATTAAACTGTGTGCAAAACCCACGCCCAGATTCCGTAACACGGTTGAGTCAGTCAGGTCGCGCTGCCAACGGGAGATGGGCAGCTTCTGGCTTAAATGATTGAGCAAAGCGTTCGCTAAACCCAGATTGCCTTCAGCATTTTCAAAGTCAATGGGGTTCACTTTATGCGGCATGGTTGAAGAACCAATTTCACCTGCAATGGTTTTTTGTTTGAAATAGGCGTTTGATATATAAGCCCAGATGTCGCGACTCAAGTCGATTAAAATGGTATTAAAACGGCTGATGGCATCAAACATTTCCGCCATGTAGTCATGTGGTTCAATTTGAATGGTAAAAGGGTTGATTTGCAAACCGAGTGACTCGATAAATTGCTGAGAAAAAGCTGGCCAGTCAACTTCCGGGTACGCACTGATATGGGCATTATAGTTGCCTACTGCACCGTTCGCCTTGCCAGCTATTTGTACTGCTGCCACCTGCTCACGCTGTTTGCGTAAACGATAAACCACATTCGCCAGCTCCTTGCCAACAGTAGTAGGCGAAGCTGTTTGCCCGTGGGTGCGACTGAGCATCGCTTGTTCGGCAAATTCTTTAGCCTGTTGCGTCAGCTTGTCGATGATTGCATCCATTGCCGGTAATAACACATCATCACGACCGGCTTTTAACATTAAGCCGTGGGAAAGATTGTTAATGTCTTCCGAGGTGCAGGCAAAATGTAAAAACTCGCTACTGGCAGACAGCGTTGCATTGTGCTGAATTTTTTCTTTGAGAAAATATTCAACCGCTTTCACATCATGGTTGGTGGTGCGTTCTATGGTTTTAATACGCTTGGCATCACTTAATGAAAAATGTTCATTAATGCCATTTAAAACATCCGCTGCAGCGTTATCTAAAGCGGGTACTTCGGTAATTTCAGGGTGAGCAGACAGTGCCTGAAACCAGCGTATTTCAACCAGTACGCGGTGTTTGATTAAGCCATACTCGCTAAATATGCCTCTGAGTGCTGCTGTTTTAGAGCCATATCGACCGTCCACAGGTGATATTGCGTTAAGTTCGTTTAACTCTGTCAAAGCGTCTGCCATCATAAGATCCGTAAAATTATCATTTTATTGTAAATAAAAACGGTATTATACACCGAGATTGAATTGAGGACGCCGAGGCAGATAAATGTGTGCATATCGAATTGAAAAAGACAGCATGGGGGAATTGCAGGTGCCAGAGGCAGCGCTTTATGGTGCACAAACACAACGTGCGGTGGATAACTTTCCGATAAGTGGCATCGCCATGCCGCAAGCATTTATTCAGGCATTGGGACTGGTTAAACAGGCATGTGCCAATGCCAATCATGATTTAGGTGTACTGGATGAGAACCGTCGCCGTGCCATTTCATCAGTTTGTGATGATGTAATAGGCGGCAAGTTAATGGCTCAATTTCCATTAGATATATTTCAAACCGGCTCGGCGACCAGCACCAATATGAATGCTAACGAGGTGATTGCTAATCTGGCATCACTGGAAGCGGGGAAGGCTGTGCATCCCTTGACCCACGTCAATATGAGTCAGAGTTCAAATGATGTGATTCCTACTACCATTCATGTCAGTGCCGCACTCGGTTGTCAGCAACAGCTTATTCCGGCGATTAATCATCTTGTTGCTGTCATTGATGAAAAAGCAGAATCATTGGAAGATGTCATCACTACCGGGCGCACACATTTAATGGATGCTATGCCAGTCAGCCTGGGGCAGGTGCTTTCTGGCTGGTCAGCGCAACTGCAATCCGTTTTATCACATATTGAGTGTACCCTGCCGCAGATACATCAACTGGCAATTGGTGGTACCGCAGTTGGTACGGGTATTAATGCTGATAAAACCTTTGGTGCGTTGGTTGCTGCGCAGTTATCCAATAGCACCGGCTTGTCTTTTAAAGTTGCAAGCAATCGTTTTGCGGCATTAAGTTCACAAGATGCAGCGGTGGCTTTAAGCGGACAGTTAAAAACACTGGCCACCGCATTAATGAAAATTGCCAACGATTTGCGCTGGATGAACAGTGGACCACTCGCCGGTATTGGTGAAATTGCATTGCCTGCGTTGCAACCGGGCAGCAGTATCATGCCGGGAAAAGTCAATCCGGTAATGCCCGAAGCCACGGCTATGGTCTGTGCTCAGGTTATTGGTAACGATGCAACGATAACCATTGCTGGGCAGTCAGGAAACTTCCAGTTAAATGTTATGTTGCCATTGGTGGCATTTAATTTACTGCAAAGCATTGAGATACTGTCTAGTGTTTCACCTTTACTGGCAGATAAGGCCATCGCAGGATTTACCGTTAATCATGAGAATATTAGCGCTGCATTGGCAAAAAATCCAATATTAGTCACCGCGCTGAATACCGTTATTGGTTATGAGTCAGGCGCAAAAATCGCCAAAACAGCTTATGCAGAAGGCAGAGCAGTGATTGATGTGGCGCTGGAAATGACGGATTTATCTCGCAAAGAACTGGAAAAATTGCTAGACCCTAAAAACATGATTACTGGTGGAAATTAATACCGAGGGCATATTTTTGAAAAGAATGCTGGCTATTTAAGGCTCGCCAGTTTCCTTTCATCCTATATGGCTATGATGGCCACCCTGTCAGCTATTTTGTTCCCCCGGTTTTGCATTATTAGCCGGAGGAAGCTTGCAAAAACCTTGCGCTGGCACATCCAGAGCGCTGTTGAATTTGCTGGATAAATTCTGAAAAGCGATTAGTCCGGTCAGTTCCACGATTCCATCCTCATCAAAGAATTCCTTTAATCTTTGTATTAATTCATCGCTTACTTGTTGATCGGAATAAGTGACCGCTTCAGTATATTCAAGAACCACTTTCTCTTTTTCAT
>CAZYCY010000075.1:0-8786 GCA_964646145.1 uncultured Thiotrichaceae bacterium | reverse complement strand
GGAGCAAAAAGGCAAGTTAAGTTTCGTAAGTTATTTGATCCTGAGTCCTAAGCGCAGTGATTAGGAATGTTTGATGGTTGCAGTTTTTGTGGAAATCAGCTAAAACTGTTCCAGTTTGTGTGGTGGCATGTAATTGAATATGCGCACCGAAAAAAATAATAATAAATAGCCGTGCTGCATTGACAGGCTTAATCGTCGGTCAATACACTCTTCGTACTCAAGAATTCCCGTTTTAGGGTGCCAGGAGTATATAAACGATCGCGTTGTGGGTAGCGCAGCACCGCCTTGGTATTTGCTTGTCAGCCTGGAAGCTCATCACTACAAAGCAGTCGGTGCCCTATAGGACATCTAACGTATAATTTATGGGAGAGGAAGAAAATGATCAAAGCCTTTAATCGGTGTTGCAGCAGCTTGTCTGTTGCGGTTATTACGGCTCTGGGGTTGAGTTTATCGAGCCCCCTACACGCCTACGGTTTCTCAGGGGAATATTTTCAGGGTAGCATCGACACCACTTTGTCGCTTGGTGCCAGTATACGGCTTGAAGACCGAGATCAGAGCATAATCTGTACCGCTAATGGCGGTAGCGCATATGGTTGTAATAGTGATGATGGCAACCTGAATTATGACAAGGGCGTTTTCTCAAGGGTGGCAAAATTCACCAGTGACATCGAAATTAATCATACAACACGCGATTTTGGTGCATTTTTTCGAGTATGGGGTTTTACCGATGGCAAGGCAGGTGATACCGAACGCACACCACTGAGCGACAAAGCAAGTGATCTGGTCGGCGAGGATATTCGGCTACTGGATGCTTTTATTTGGTCAGAGTTTGAGCCAGCAGGCATGCCGGTATTGCTTCGCCTGGGTAAACAGGTAATGAACTGGGGTGAAAGCACCTTTATTCAGGGTGGCATCAATGCCATCAACCCGATTGATGTTGCCGCCATACGTCTGCCAGGTGCAGAATTACGTGAAGCATTACTGCCGGTAAATATGTTCTCGGCATTATGGCAAGCCAGCGACGAACTTTCGTTTGAGGGGTTTGTGCAACTGGGCTGGGAAAAAACCGTGCCTGACCCAACCGGTTCTTATTTCTCTGTTAATGATTTTGCAACCGATGGCGGTAACAAGGTGCAGCTGGGTTTTGGTGATTTTTCCGACCTGGGCAGTAATGGTGGCGCTATATTTGGTACCGTTCTTGGTGTTCATGGTGCTTTGGCGGATGCACTGGTCAATACCGATCTTGCCACAGTAAGGCAGGTCTTAACCCCTGATACCGATTTTTTGGGTGTGCTACGTGCGAGCAACAATGAGCCGAGTGATAGTGGTCAGTGGGGGCTTTCGTTGCGTTACTTTGCTGAAGCATTAAACAACACGGAATTTGGTTTTTATTATATCAATTACCACAGTCGCTTGCCGTTGATTAGCGCCGTTTCCGGTACCGCTGCAGGTCTGGCATCTGCTGGCGCTGCCGCTGCTGCTATTGCTGGCGGTGACACGGCTTCTGGTTTAGCTCCCCACCTGGGTGAAGACACACGAGCAGCGGTCACCCGTATCGTGGGTGCCGTTGCCATAGACCGTTTTGCTGATACCGCCAATTACCTCATCGAATACCCGGAGGACATCCAGTTATTGGGCGTTAGTTTTAATACTGGTGTCGGTATGTGGGCACTGCAGGGAGAGTTCTCGTACAAAAAAGATGTGCCTTTGCAGATTGATGATGTCGAGTTGTTGTTTGCTGCCTTAACACCATTGGTCGCGCTGAATCCTGCGTTTGCCAATTTTTCAGATAACCAGCTAACAAACGGCGATATCGCCAGTCTCAGTCAATATATTCAGGGTTACGCAAGAAAGGATGTTTCTCAGGTGCAGGCCACAGTGACCCGGATTTTCCCTAACATCATGAATGCTGACCAGTTTGTCCTTGTCGCTGAAGCGGCGGTAACTCATGTGCATGGCATGCCTGATAAAAACACCTTGCGCTTTAACGGCCCTGGCACATTTACCTCAGGCAATCCCTTTCATGCGGGTGCAACGGGTGGTCATGCAGGTAAGGCGGCAGAAGAGGCGGATGCTTTCGCTGATGCCACCTCCATGGGTTATCGTTTATTTGGTCGCTGGGTCTACAATAATGCCTTCAGGTCTGTCAGCCTGATGCCACAGCTTGCCTGGCAGCATGATGTTAACGGCATTACTCCAGGGCCCGGCGGGAATTTTATTGAAGGTCGAAAGGTATTGACACTGGGCTTGGGGGCTGTTTATAAACAGCGGTGGGCAGCCGATGTGGCTTACACAAACTATATGGGTGCGGGGCGGCATAATCTGCTAAGTGACCGTGATTTTGTTTCTTTCAACGTCGAGTATTCTTTCTGAGGAATCACCATGAAAATTTTAAAAACAAATACCGTTCTTGCTCTGGCATTGTCAATGCTGGTAACACAGTTGGCGCTAGCAACAGAACTCACTCCCATGGGGGCAATAAAAGCCGGCAATGCCGATGGCAGTATTCCGGCATGGGATGGTGGCATAACATCTGCGGCTGATGCTGGGTTCCCTGATTTTATACCTGGTGGTCACCATCCTGACCCGTTCGCCAGTGATGAGCCTATTGTTATTATCACTGCTGACAATATGGCGCAACACGCACACAGGTTAACCGTTGGGCATCAGGCGATGCTAAAGCTCTATCCTGATTTTAAGATGAAAGTGTACCCGACACATCGTAGTGCCGCTGTGCCGCAGCGAATTTATGATGCAACACAAAAGATTGCCGACACAGCCAGGCTGATCGATGGTGGCAATGGTATCACGGGAGCGGTTATCGGTGTCCCATTCACCCGGCCGGAAAGTGGCATTGAGGTGATCTGGAACCATCTCCTGCGTTATCGCCAGGATCAAAGTGTGCGCAATGTGGGGCAGGCACCGGTATCGCGCGATGGCAGTTATACCCTGGTTAAATTGGTGGATACATCCATCGCTGTTTATCATCAGCCGGGGGCGACTGAAGAGAATATCAATAATATTCTGGTGAAATTCAAGCAGCATACTACAGCGCCAGCCCGTCTTGCCGGTGGTGTTTTACTGGTTCATGACACACTGAATCAGGCAAAGGAAGTACGCAGGGCATGGGTGTATAATCCGGGGCAGCGCCGCGTTCGCCGCGCCCCCAATATTGCCTTTGATAATCCCGGTACAGGTTCTGATGGTTTACGTACCACCGACCAGCTGGATATGTTTAATGGCAGTCCTGAGCGCTATAATTGGGAGCTGGTTGGAAAAAAAGAAATGTATGTACCATACAATGCCTATAAATTACACAGTAACCAGCTGAAATATGATGACATTCTGCATCCGTTACACTTAAATCCAGAACACTTGCGTTATGAGCTGCATCGCGTCTGGGTGGTTGATGCAACCTTGAAAGAAGGCAGTAGCCATATATACAAACGCCGCACATTTTATATCGATGAGGACTCATGGCAGATATTGCATGTAGACCAATACGACAATCGTGACCAGTTATGGCGGGTATCGGAAGGGCATGTGATTAATTACTATGACGTTCCCGTGCTCTGGACCACGCTGGAAGTACATTATGATTTGCAGTCCGGTCGTTATCTGGCGGTGGGTTTAAACAACGAAGCAGCAAAAACAGTGGATTTTGAAGTGGATGTTGATGCTTCGGATTTTACCATATCAGCCTTGCGTAGAGCCGGTCGACGATAATTCCGGCTTGCGTGGTGGTTAACAGTAGTAGCGTAAAAAGCTTACTGGTTGCCGTTTCTGCTCTTTGTATAAGTTTGTGCTGGGCAACAACGATTAATGCCGGAGTAGGTATTGTTGTGCCTGAAAATTCGCAACATGCCTGGCAGGCACCGCTGGCATCCAGCTCCCTGCTCATTTCGATTAGCCGTTCGGGTGAGCAGACGATGTGGGTTGCCGGTGAGCGCGGCCACATTCTCGGTAATCATGGTACTGCCTACTGGCAACAGAGCAAGGTAGCAACACAGGTATTGTTAACCGCGATTGATATGTTTGATGACCGCTATGGCTGGGCGGTTGGTCATGATGCCGTTATTTTAAAAACCGTGGATGGCGGCGCAAGCTGGCAGCAGGTTTACCAGAACATCGATCAGCAGGCTCCCTTGCTGGACGTAATTTTTATCAGTCGACAAAATGGCATCGCCATCGGCGCTTATGGTTATTATCTGTATACCGCTGATGGCGGCAAAACATGGCAGCATAAGCTACTCAATGAAGAGCATGATTTTCACCTTAATGCCATCAGTCAAAATTCAACTGGCGATTTATACATTGCCGCCGAAGCGGGTCACATCTATCGTTCCACGGATTCAGGCGAAAGCTGGACAAGCTTGCCATCACCCTATGCAGGCTCTCTGTTTGACGTGCTGAGCTGGGGCAGCCATCACGTTGCAATATCGGGGTTACGTGGCAATCTGTATGTATCCACCGACAGGGGTGAAAGCTGGAAACAAATTCCAACAGCCGTGGAAAGCTCGCTAAACAGTTTGATACGTCTGAAAAATGGTCAGTTACTGGCGGTGGGTCATGCTGGCATTGTGTTACTGGTCAATGCGGATTTTACACGGACACAATATTATCAATTGCCGGATCGCAAGGCACTGGCGGATGCTTATGAGTTCAGCAGCAATCAATTATTGCTGGTTGGTGAATCTGGCATCCAGACGCTGGATTTATGTGGTGTTTTTAAAGATGAAGCACTCGGCGGCTGTTTTTAATCATGCTGGATAAGGTAGCGACCACACTGGAACAGCTGATCTTCGGTCATCGTAAAATGATCATCGTATTTTTTTTGCTGCTTACGGTCATTTTTTCTTATTCCTTAACGCACCTTAAAGTGGATGCCAGCTTCAATAAAATGCTGCCGTTACAGCATGAATACATGCAGACGTTTTTGCAATACAAAGACGAGTTTGGCGGTGCCAACAGGGTCATTATCGCACTAAGCGTTAGCCAGGGCGATATCTTTACCGCCGAGTTTTTTGAGACCTTGAAACTGGCAACGGATGAGGCGTTTTTTATACCCGGGGTTGACCGTGCCAGGGTCAGCTCCTTATTTACCCCCGATGTGCGTTTTACCAAAGTGGTCGAGGATGGCATCGCGGGGGGCAATGTGATTCCTGCTGACTTTAAACCGACAGAAGCCGGGTTGAAGCAGGTCAAAGAAAACATCCTGAAGTCTAATGTGGTCGGTCGCCTGGTGGCAAATGATTTTACTGCCGCCATCATCAGTCTCTCGTTACTGGAGATTGACCCCAATACCGGTCAGGAACTGGATTACATCAAGGTTGCACAACTGCTTGAAGAACGCATACGCCAGCGCTTTAGCAGCCAACATATTCAGCTGGATATAGACTCAAGCATAGCTGGCAAAGATGTGCATATTATTGGCTTCGCCAAGATGATCGGTGAAATTCATCAGGGCGCGAGCGCGGTAAAGCTGTTTTTTTTAGTCGCATTAGTGCTGACTGCGGTGCTGGTTTTTTTCTACATGCAGTCGCTGACACTGACCGTGCTAACACTATCGTGCTCGCTGATGGCAGTGGTCTGGCTGTTGGGGCTATTGCCCATGCTGGGGTTTGGCATCGATCCGATGTCGATTCTGGTGCCATTTCTGGTGTTTGCCATCGCCGTTAGCCATGCGGTGCAGATGATCAGTGCCGTCAGGGTCGAGCTGTTTAATCAGCTAGACAGCATGACGGCAGCACGCGCCAGTTTCCGGCGGCTGTTAGTACCAGGCACCATCGCCTTGCTCAGTGACACCATTGGCTTTCTGACCATAATGTTTATTGAAATCGACATCATTCGAGAAATGGCAATCACCGCCAGTCTGGGTGTTGCAGTGATTATTCTGACCAACCTGATATTAATCCCGGTACTGCTTTCCTATGTTAAATTTGACCAGCGCTATCGGCAGAAATTGATAGTGCGGACGAAACGACTGGACCCGGTGTGGAATGTGGTCGCACGCGTTGCCGAAAAGCGAATAGCTGTTACCGTCATAATGCTTGCCGTTAGCCTCGCCGTGCTGGGTTACTGGAAGGGCTCGGATATTGTTATTGGTGATCTGCACCAGGGCGTTCCTGAATTCCACGCTGACGCGATTTACAACCAGGATCTACACATCATTAGCGAACGCTTTTCAATTGGTGTTAATGTCCTGTCTGTCTTCGTGGAGAGCAAAAAGGACGGCTGTATTGATTATTATGTGATGCGTGATATTGACCGCTTTGCCTGGACTATCGAGAATGTTGCAGGTGTGCAGTCGGTCACTTCGTTAGCGGGCATCGCCAAACAATTGAACGCAGGCTGGAATGAGGGATCATTGAAGTGGCGCGAGCTGCCACGCAACTCGCATATGCTGGTGCAATCTACCGCCCATGTGCCGACCAGTTCAGGCTTATTGAACAACGATTGCAGCGTCATGCCAGTGCTTATTTTTACCGAGGATCGCAGGGCAGACACCCTTACCAGAGTCATCAATGAGGTGAAATATTATCGTGATAACTACGCTGTAGATGGTGTACGTTATATGCTGGCAGGTCATAATATGGGGGTGATGGCAGCCACTAATGAGGTAGTAGAGGCAGCGCAGTTCCCCATCCTGCTCTACGTTTTCAGTGCGATTTTTCTGTTGTGCCTGCTCATTTTTCGTTCCTTCATGGGGGCGTTATGTATTGTTATTCCGTTGGCAGTGGTCAGTTTATTATCCTACGCGCTAATGGCGTGGCTGGAAATTGGTTTAAAAGTGAATACCCTGCCAGTGGTTGCTCTGGGTGTAGGCATTGGTGTGGATTACGGCATTTATATTTTCAATCGCTTACAGAGTCTGATGAAACAGGGCATACCCTTTCCAGAAGCATACCGAATCACATTGGGCATGACCGGTAGCGGTGTGGTGTTTACCGCAATCACCCTGGGAATGGGGGTCATAACCTGGATGTTTTCCGATCTTAAATTTCAGGCGGATATGGGCATTATGCTGACCTTTATGTTTCTGTTTAACATGTTGGGCGCGGTGTTGCTGATGCCAGCCCTGGCCTCCTGGCTGTTACCGGACAAGGTGCATTCGACGCGCAGCTGATGGACTGATGCCTGGACATTACGTGACTTATACGATACTTTTAAATGCGGCTTCATCATTATAAAAACAGAGATAACGAGAAATAATGCTTATGAATAATCAAATTATTAAAATTGCAGGCTTAACCATCGCCTTTATTATTCTTTCAGCCTGTGAAGCAGAGTTTAAAGAACTTGTCGATGTCCCTGCCTCCAGCGGCAGTGCTGATTTTAGCAAGTTTGTTGCTATTGGTGATTCGTTGACGGCCGGTTTTGCTGACCGGGCTCTTTATCTGCAAGGGCAGAAAAACTCCTATCCGGCACTGCTTGCACAACAGTTTGCCAAAGCGGGTGGCGGCAGTTTTAATCAGCCGCTGGTGAGTGACAACCTGGGTGGTTTGCTTCTTGCTGGCATTGCTAACCCGAGATTTGCAAACCGGCTGGTGCTGAATATCGACCCGGATCCAGATGTTGAAGGTGAACGACCAGCACCTGAACCAATAGCAGGTGATCCAACGACCGAAGTTTTAAATGTGTTAACCGGTGCTTTTAACAATATGGGTGTGCCGGGAGCAAAATCATTTCATTTGGCGGCATCAGGTTATGGCAATGCAGCCAATTTAGCCGCTGGCACTGCAAACCCGTACTTTGTGCGCTTCGCATCATCGCCGACAACAACAATGATTGCTGATGCAGTCGCGCAGCAAGCATCATTTTATATTCTGTGGATCGGCAATAATGACGTGCTGTCTTATGCTACCTCGGGCGGTGTCGGTGTTAATCAATTGGGCAATTTTGATCCTGCCAGTTATGGTGCTAATGATATTACCGACCCCGGTGTGTTTGCAGGTGTTTATACCGGCTTAGTTGGTGCATTCAAAACAGCAAATTCAGAGGTTAAAGGTGTGCTGATTAATGTCCCTGATGTCGGCACCATTCCGTTTTTTACCACCGTGCCATTTAATCCGCTACCATTAGACCAGGCAACCGCTGATGCGTTAAATGCTGCATACGCTGCTTATAATGCTGGCGTTGCTGCTATTCTGGGTGCAAGTGACCCGGATCAGGTTACCCGAAGAACGATTGCATTTACTGCCGGGCAAAATGCTGTTGTAATTTTAGACGAAAAGTTAACCGACCTAACTGGCTTTAACCCGGCGTTAGTAAATATGCGCCAGGCAACTGCAGACGATTTATTACTTCTTACAACCGGTGCCTTGATTGGCGATCTGGTTGATCCGCAAAATGATCCGCTTGATCCCGCCTCACCAAGATGGGGAGTCAGTGCGCCTTTGCTGGATAAGCATGTATTAATCCCATCAGAAATTCAGGAAATTGATACTGCCAGGCTTGCGTTTAATGCAACCATCAAGGGCGCAGCGGATGCGGACGTTAATTTGGTATTTTTTGATGCCGCCGCCATAATGCGCGAGCTGAGTACCACAGGTATTGATTTTGGCACTGGCGTGGTCGATGCTAGCTATGCTACAGGCGGTGCTTTTTCACTGGATGGGGTTCATTTGACTGCCCGTGGCTATGCGGTTATAGCCAATCGTATTATTGAAGCCATCAATATCGATTTTGAGGCAACTATCCCCGCCGTTAATCCCGCTGCCCATACCACTATCTTTGTTAAAACAGATTAGGACTCAGGATTAAATAAGATGCGGAACTTAACGCCG
>CAZYCY010000074.1:0-8788 GCA_964646145.1 uncultured Thiotrichaceae bacterium | reverse complement strand
GCTGGAGCAAAAAGGCAAGTTAAGTTTCGTAAGTTATTTAATCCTGAGTCCTAAGTCCGACAGGCTCCTAGTAAATGTTTAATGGCTTCGCGTTCCTCGATCAGCTCTTGCTCTGAGATCTTTATTCTTTCCTGGCTAAAATCACTAATATCCAGACCTTGCTTGATCTGGTAATCGCCATTTTCACATATAACCGGGAATGAATAGATAAGGTCTTCACTAATTCCATAACTGCCATCACTGGGGATAGCCATACTGCACCAGTCCTGTGTCGGGCTGCCCAGCGCCCAGTCTCGCATATGATCGAGTGCGGCTGATGCGGCTGATGCGGCGCTGGAAGATCCACGGGTTTGAATGATGGCAGCGCCACGTTGCTGCACTGTTGGGATGAAATAATTCTTCAACCAATCTTCGTCAACTAATTCAAGCGCTGATTGACCGCGAACCGTAGCATGTGTAATGTCGGGGTACTGGGTTGAAGAGTGGTTGCCCCAAACAGCAATGTGGCGAATATCGTTAACAGACAGGTCGCATTTTTGCGCGAGCTGAGAACTGGCTCTATTGTGGTCAAGTCTGGTCATGGAGGTAAACTGTCGTGGGTTGATGTCAGGCGCATGGCTCATGGCAATGAGGCAGTTGGTATTGGCGGGGTTGCCAACAACCAGTACTTTTATCTCTCGGGATGCGTATTCATTTATTGCCTTGCCTTGAGGCGAAAATATTTTACCGTTATCCATAATCAGGTCTTTTCGCTCCATTCCCGGACCACGTGGTTTAGCGCCTACTAGAAAAGCATAGTCTACATCACGAAATGCAAGGTCAGCATCACTTGAGATGAAAATGTCATGCAGCAAGGGAAATGCACAGTCGTCTAATTCCATCTGTACGCCGCGTACTGCATCCATCGCCATAGGTACTTCTAATAAATGTAAAATGACGGGCTGGTCTGCGCCCAGAAAGTCGCCTCTGGCGATTCTAAAAAGCATGGCGTATCCAATTTGTCCGGCGGCGCCAGTAACGGCAACACGTACAGGTGGTTTCATATAATAACTCCTGGTTTCAGTAATTTAATGTGTAATGCAGCAACTTTTCAATCAGCCATGGCTGATTGAAAAGTTACGTAATGAAGTATATCGTAGATACAAGAGATGCCCTTTAGGACTCAGGATTAAATAAGATGCGGAACTTAACGCCGAATTTTTGTTTCAGATTGGATGATCTCAAAAGGCGCATAGTTGCGCTACGCAACGATTTGAGATCATTCAAGCTGGAGCAAAAAGGCAAGTTAAGTTTCGTAAGTTATTTGATCCTGAGTCCTTAGTTAAGGGCATCTCTAAAAATAGAAGCACGATTTATGAGTAGTGCCACACGGATGTGGCGTTTACGAACCAAAGGATGGAGACGCATAAAACAGCAGTTTTTCACTCCTGGATAATCGTTAAATAGTTCACTATTCTCCTCCTTTTTGGATAAAAAATGCACTATTTTCTGCATTCCCTAAATCACACTTCTATTTTTAGAGATGTCCTTAAGTTTAGAGAGGCGAAGCCAGATGTCAACGACTGCATCCGGATTCAGGGAAATGCTGCTGATGCCTCTTGCTAACAGCCATTCTGCAAGGTCAGGATGATCTGACGGACCTTGCCCACAGATGCCGATATATTTGCCTTCTTTCAGGCAAGCTGTAATTGCCATTTCAAACATTAATAAAACTGCCGGATCGCGTTCATCAAAGGCGCTTGCCAATAAAGCAGAATCTCTGTCCAGGCCGAGTGTTAACTGTGTCATGTCGTTGGAGCCAATCGAAAAACCGTCAAAATATTGTAGAAATTGCGAAGCGATAACCGCGTTCGATGGTAACTCGCACATCATGATAAGGCGCAAACCATTTTTTCCTCGCTCTAGCCCGTTTTCTTTCAAAACATCAATTACCTGTTTTGCTTCACCTAATGTGCGTACAAATGGAATCATAAGTTCCACATTTGTAAAGCCCATGTCTTCACGAACGCGTTTTATTGCTTTGCATTCGAGTTCAAAGCATTCACGAAAATCATCGGATACATAACGCGATGCAC
The DNA here is from genome assembly GCA_964646145.1 of uncultured Thiotrichaceae bacterium. Taxonomy (GTDB): domain Bacteria; phylum Pseudomonadota; class Gammaproteobacteria; order SZUA-229; family SZUA-229. Next base: position 6,713 of record CAZYCY010000074.1, on the reverse strand, counting down.
CTCGAAAACCAATCATGGGGTTCTCTTCTACAGGCTCGAACGTATTGCCGCCAATTAAGTTTGCGTATTCATTTGATTTAAAATCAGACATTCTCACAATAACAGTGTGTGGAGAAAAAGCAGCAGCAATTGTTGATACGCCTTCAACTATTTTGCTGATATAAAACTCAACGGGATCACCGTATGCTTTCGTCCGTTGCCCGATTATTTTTTGTACCTCTGCATCCATTTTTTCGACATTGATGAGCGCCTTAGGGTGAATGCCAATCATATTGTTAACAATAAATTCAAGCCGTGCCAAACCAACACCGTGATGCGGTAATCGTGAAAAACTAAATGCCCGATCCGGATTGCCGACATTCATCATTATTTTTACCGGTATCTCAGGCATTTCTTCAATCGATTGCTGCATGTGTTCAAAAGTCAGGATGCCATCATAGATAAAGCCCGTATCACCTTCAGCGCAGGACACGGTTACCTTTGCGCCATCAGGTATAGTGGTTGTCGCATCACCACAACCAACCACTGCAGGCACACCGAGCTCACGTGCGATAATAGCTGCGTGGCAGGTTCTGCCACCACGGTTGGTAATGATGGCTGACGCTCTTTTCATTATGGGTTCCCAGTCGGGATCAGTCATATCAGTTAGCAAGATATCGCCTTCTGAGAAATTCTCCATACCTTCTAAATTATTAAATAATTGTACTTTACCTGTACCAATGCGGTTACCTATCGAACGGCCTTCGGCGAGCACTGTGTCACTGTGTTCTTTCAAGCTGTATCTTTCTATTACATTCTCTTGATGACTTTGAACAGTTTCTGGTCGAGCTTGAACGATATAGATATTTTGATCAATGCCATCTTTTGCCCATTCAATATCCATTGGGCGGTTATAGTGTTTTTCGATGGTGATAGCCATACGTGCTAACTCAGTCACTTCATCATCAGTGAGACAAAACATCTGACTATCTGACAAATCATTTGGCACAATTTTCACCAGATCTTCACTGTTCTCATCCGCGTAAATCATTTTCTCTGCTTTGCTACCGAGTGTACGCCGAATTATCGATGGGCGACCCGCTGCAAGCGTTGCTTTATGAACATAAAATTCATCAGGGTTCACTGCGCCCTGTACCACCATTTCACCCAAACCATAACTGCCAGTGATGAATACCACGTCTCGAAAACCACTTTCTGTATCGAGTGTAAACAACACGCCACTGGTGCCAATATCCGAGCGTATCATTTTTTGTATTCCTGCGGAAAGCGCAATATTCTTATGATCGAATTTTTGATGTTCTCGATAAGCAATCGCTCTATCAGTGAACAGTGAAGCGAATACTTTACGAATTTTTAATTTTATATCCTGCAAACCACTTACATTAAGGTAGGTTTCCTGTTGACCAGCAAAGGATGCATCAGGTAAATCCTCCGCGGTGGCGGATGATCTAATCGCCCAGCTAACGTCCAAACCGTATGTGCTTTCAAGTTCTGCATAAGCTTTATCTATCGCCGCCTCCATAGCTGCCGGGTAGGGAACTTGCATAATCCAGCCTCGAATATCAGCCCCTGCTTGTTGTAATGCAAGCACATCATTGACATCAAGATCTTTCAATCGATCAGCAATTCTGCTAGCTAAATTATCAGCCGATAGAAATTCACGATAAGCGTCTGCTGTGGTGGCAAAACCACCAGGGACTTTAACCCCTAAAGTGCCAAGATTTTGCAACATTTCGCCTAGCGATGCATTTTTTCCGCCTACGTCAGGTACATCATTTATACCAAGTTTATTTAGTGAGATAACATATTTATTCATGATGTTTTTTACTCAAGTGCATTAATGTTCCAGTCTTGCTTCTAACTTAATCAATAATTCCCCATCGCCTTCATCACCGATCCTGCAAGTTCTTCTATCGAAATATTGGTTGAATCAAAAAAAGGGATGTTTGCACGTTTAAACATAGCTTCTGCAATATTTATTTCATTTTTGCAATGTTGCAGTGAGGCATATTTACTGTTTGGTCTACGTTTCTCGCGGATGCTACTTAAATGCCCTGGATTGATGGTTAAACCAATAAGCTTTTCCTGGTGCGTTGATAAAGTTTCAGGCAAATCATCAGTATCCAGCTCATCCTCAGTCAAAGGATAGTTACTTATTTTAATAGAATGACTCATCGCTAGAAATAAACTGGTTGGGGTTTTTCCACAGCGAGAAACACCGACCAGGATAATCTCCGCATCATCATACTGGTCTGGACGCACACCATCATCATGCGCTAAAGCATAATCGATTGCATCCAGCCTTTTCTCATAGCCAAGCTTGCCGATGACATCCTGTGTACGACCCAAGGTGCGCACTGACGTTTCGCCTAAAGCCATTTCAAGTGGTTCAATAAATGCACCAAATAAGCTGATTACACATGCGTCTGTACGCTCGATAATATCTTGTATTGCCGGTTTAGTTAAAGTAGTAAATACAATTGGTTTACTGTTATTTTTGTTTGATGCTTCATTGATAGCCGTTGCAGATAATTTTGCCTGGTCTTCATTGTCGACAAAAGTGTGTTTTACGCTCTCAAATTCAGTCTCCGGAAACTGTGATAGCAAACTGCTGCCATAAGATTCAGCCGTTAATCCGGTCCTGTCGGATATAAAAAAAACCATTCGTTTTTGTTTTTTTGACACGAGAAATTCCTAAAGGGCATCTCTATTTATTCTGGACTCAAGATTCATGTTCACGAAAAGTGACACACGGATGTGTCGTTTACGCACCTAAGGACTCAGGATCAAATAACTTACGAAACTTAACTTGCCTTTTTGCTCCAGCTTGAATGATCTCAAATCGTTGCGTAGCGCAACTATGCGCCTTTTGAGATCATCCAATCTGAAACAAAAATTCGGCGTTAAGTTCCGCATCTTATTTAATCCTGAGTCCTAAGGATGGAATTAATAGAGGTGCCCTAAATACAGTTGTTACCTAAATCCTGCAAGTGATCGTGCATATAGAGTGCAAGAACTTGTGCTATATGTGTGCGAGCATTTGCAGGATTTAGGTATTACATGTTTTCATGTATATTCAGTAATATTTACTGTTCATACAATTAAAAATATGAGCTCATAGGTTTCCCGATGTAGTACGAAAATTTCGAGCCTGGTGGCGGCTATCCGCATCCTGTTTTGCATTACTTTTCTCTGGCTCGATGTCAAAAATGTTCAGTATAATCAGGAGGGCGGGTCTAGTGGAATTACTTCTTCGACCATGAGGGCTGTTTGCCGTTTGATGGTATTGGCGTATAATTTCACACTATTAAAAAGCCTGCTTATTTAACTTGTGTGCAGGATTTAGGTGTTATGAAAGTCTACTGCTTATTTAGACGTTACTTTAAAAATAATATCAGTATCAATTATTTTTAAGTCATCAGCAAGTTCAGGCGCGACCACCATATCAGCTTCAGTGTCATACACATCGCTTAATTCACCAGTGTCTATATTGTATAAATGTTGATGTGCTGAAGTGTTGGTGTCGTAAAAAACTCGTTCTCTATCAATTAATATTTCTCGCACAATACCTTTGCAGGCAAATAAGCCCATGGTGTTATAAACTGTGGCGCGAGATACCTGGCTACCTGCATCCGAGACACCATTAAGAACTCTCTCAGTGGATAAATGCTGGGGACGTTGAAATAAAAATTTTGCAATTTCTATGCGTTGGCGAGTTGGTGAAATTTCATAGTGCCGCAGCATAGAAATAACCTGATTTCGCGAAAGTGGAAAATTGATTTTTAAAGTATTCATGCATACATTATAACCAACTTATTATAAAATGGTAGAGAGCCAGTTGCTTTGCCATGCTGCATTCCGGAGAAATCGGTAATGCCTATAAAAAGGACAACAAGCTCGCTACAGAATGGCAACGCCTGCTTCTCCTTTGTCTTAGACAAGGTCGTCAATACGCTCTTTTGCAATGCAGTTTTTTTACCATGAGCATTGCTTTCATCAAAAATCAGGACTTATCAGGGCTTAGCCGCATGAAATACGCCTTATTTCCCCTAAATATCGTCATGTTCCCCGGCAGCCTGTTGCCTTTGCAAATTTTTGAACAACGCTATCTGAATTTGATTAAACAATGCATGAAGCAGCAAACAGGTTTTGTTACCGTGCTTATTAGTGCGGGCAAAGAAGTAGGCGACGCCCCGCAAATATATAGTGCCGGCTGTTATGTTGAAATTATTGACTGGGACGCTCTGAGCAATGGTTTGTTGGGCATCAAGATTCAGGCAAAACATCGAGTTCGGCTGTGTAACAGTACAGTCAGGGATGACGGTTTATTGTTTGCTAAAGCTAATTCCTTTAATTTAGCGCTTAACCGCAGCCCAGTTTTTCCCGATATGTATAAGCCATTGCTAGAGACTTTAAAGCTATTATTAGAGCACCCATTTGCCGCTCACTATAAAAATAAAGTTGATTATAATGATGCTGCGGATATTTGTAACCGATTGAGCGAGCTATTGCCAATTAGTAATAAACAAAAGCAACGGCTACTGGAAACAGAAAATTTAGAACAGGTAATGAGCCAGTTGGTTTTCTATATCAATTCAATACAAAAATAGAATTTTTTCTGGCAAACGCGGCTAAATGCAAACAATATTATTTTCCCAGTGCAGGAATGGCAGTCGTACCCGCACAGCAAGTAGTCAAAATCAAGGGCGATCCAGGTGGTTACAAAAAATCTTGCTCTGAAAATGCTAATATCGAACTTTAATTATCTTTGAGAGAATACCGATGGCCTGGTGGGGTACGTTAATTGGCGGTGGTTTAGGTTTTGTTTTTGGTGGACCAATAGGTGCACTTGTTGGTGCCGCACTTGGTGGGAATTTTGATCGCGGCCGGAAAATGGACGATAACATGGGCGGCCGTATTGATATGGGCACTCAAGAGCGTGTCCAAGCCGCATTTTTTACCAGTACTTTTTCTGTAATGGGGCATATCGCTAAAGCCGATGGTCAGGTCAGTGCTCGCGAGATTTCTGCGGCAAGAAGCATTATGGATCAGATGCAGTTGTCCGGGACGCAGCGTGAAGCCGCCATCAAATTTTTCGATCAGGGTAAGGCTGCCGACTTTCCACTAGAAGCCGTATTGCATCAATTTAAAAAAGAATGCCATCGTCGTCGTAACCTGATTCAAATGTTCATTGAAATCCAGATTTCTACTGCGATGGCGGATGGCAAAGCCGATGCCAGTGAAAAACACATTATTTATACCATTGGAGATATTCTTGGTTTTTCACGCAGTCATATTGAGCATTTGTTTAATATTGCTGGTAGTGCATCAGCCAGTACCAGCAATCGTTTATCCCTGTCTCAGGCATATGAAATACTAGGTATTAGCAAGGGCAGTAGCGAGGCTGAAATTAAAAAGGCGTATCGTCGTTTAATGAGTCAGCACCATCCTGATAAATTGGTAGCTAAAGGGCTGCCAGACGAAATGATTGCCTTGGCAACAGAAAAAACTCAGGAAATTCGCAAAGCTTACGATTTAATTAAAGAGAGTCTTTAGAGGTGCCCTTAATTGATTTTAGAACCACTCAATTCCCAGGCATAAACACAGTCCAATTCAGATAAAACTGCGACTACGCCGGTTTCACCATCTTCCAGCATGGCCTGCAATGGGCATCGGTTCTTTAGTCTTACATGCGGTGCGGCCATCCAGCGTGCGCCCATCTGCAGGTTTCTGGGATAGGTGGTTCTTAATGCATCAATAATGCCTAATAAAAATGTCACTCGGCAAGTCACGTTTTCATCATCAGGAAACGGCGTGTCTTTCCTGTATTTTGCCAGATGACGGCTACGTTGCGTTTTTGGAAAATCCAGGACAGCAATGATTTGTTCGCCACTGAGACCCCAGTCGTCCAGTGCGTTCATTACTTTCTGGGTGCGCAATAACAGTTGTTCAGGGTTTATATTTTGGTTTACCATAGGCATATATTAATAAAAATGAAGTATAGACTTCACAAAAACAGTGGATATGAACAACAATTTTATCATGGTTAACGCCTTTTAATAACCACATGGAAAGTCATGGCAATACAACCCGTACTTCGCCTCGGTGACCCACGTTTGCTTCAGCTTGCTACTGAAGTTAGAAAATTTAATCACCCTGAGCTTAATGCTTTAATCGCAGACATGTTTGACACCATGGCAGCCGAACAGGGTGTGGGTTTTGCTGCGCCACAAATTGGCATTGGCTTGCGTCTGGTTATTTTTGGTTTTGATAACAACCCGCGTTATCCAGACAATGATGCAGTGCCTAAAACCGTGCTGATCAACCCGAAAATAATTCTGCTGTCGGGGGATAAAGAAGACGGCTGGGAAGGTTGTTTGAGTGTACCGGGTATGCGTGGTCTGGTTTCACGTTATACACAGATTCGTTATACCGGCTTTGATGCGGTGGGCGCTGCCATTGATGTTGTTGCCAGCGGTTTTCATGCTCGCGTGGTACAACATGAGTGCGACCACCTTGATGGCATTATTTATACGCAACGATTAAGTGATGCAAAGAAATTTGGCTTTACTGAGGAATTACTCAATAGTGGGCAGTTGGACTCTGCCGGACGCCCTGAATAAGTGATTGCCTGTACCATCCCGGACTTGCCGGAGTAGATAAGGACTCAGGATTAAATAAGATGCGGAACTTAACGCCGAATTTTTGTTTCA
>CAZYCY010000073.1:0-8869 GCA_964646145.1 uncultured Thiotrichaceae bacterium | reverse complement strand
GTTAAACCTTAATCCTAAAAAAAATCAATATGGCGGACATATAATCAAGGTCAATTAGCCACTTATCAATAACTCTTACTAAGAAGAAGGCTGATTACCCTACATACTGGGCTAAGGATCTGTCCGTGAATACAGAGACATGCTAACTCAACCACTATGGACTGAAAGTCCATAGGTTGCTCTAAAAGTCGTTTTGCCTTAGCTGGGCACTGAATATCATAAGCCAGATAAATATCACCATGAAGCACATGAAGTACATGAAGTTCTTATGCCTTCATGCGCTTCATGTGCTTCATGGTGAATTGAAAAGATAGAAGCATCATAGATATCAGTGCCCACTAAAAAATGTGTAACAGCTAAAGCCTTGCACTAAAGTGCATAGTTTTAACTAGCGTACTGGAACAATAAAGATTTTGCAAAAAATTAACCTTTGAGGGCTTAGTTTTTACCGTGAGTAGCATTACAATTTATAGCATTACAACTTCAAGCAGTTATGTCGTTGCCAGTATGCGCAATGAATAATTAAAGACCTTAAACGATAATTGACAGCACAACAGGAATAAAAAAACATGAGTAAAAACGTCATCGACAAAAAAAAAGTTACATCCTTAGATAAATCGACAAAAGGAGACAATACTGCCAAACCTCTGCACAATCGTCGAACTCAGGATAGTACAAGCTCAACCAGACCTGCTCAACGCAAAAACTCGGATCGCAGAAATCCAAAAAATGAGCGCCGAAAAAACAGTAACCCTAATTACAGAGGCCCGTCTCGCCGATACACTATTGATAGAAGAATATCCGCCAAAGATCGCAGAGTGGCTATCTAATCAAAGGCGTCTAATCAAACATTAATTCATGAAAATGAAGATTGCAACCAAAATTACTAAGGACTCAGGATTAAATAAGATGCGGAACTTAACGCCGAATTTTTGTTTCAGATTGGATGATCTCAAAAGGCGCATAGTTGCGCTACGCAACGATTTGAGATCATTCAAGCTGGAGCAAAAAGGCAAGTTAAGTTTCGTAAGTTATTTGATCCTGAGTCCTAAGCCGAACATTTTATGGCAATTGGCAGCGTACCGTTACGCCTCTATTAATACTTCACTGCCAACGTCAACCAGCCGATACAAATCAACCACATCCTGGTTACGCATTCGAATGCAACCAATAGAGGCTGGCGTGCCTATGCTCTCCTCATGATTGGTGCCATGAATATAAATATAACGCTGATAGGTATCGACATAGCCACCCTGATTACGACCCGGCTCCATGCCTTCGAGCCATATAATCCGGCTCATTATTACGTCATCAGGCAAATCCACACCTCGGTTTATACATTCTTCAATATTTCCATGTGGCATACGAGCGATAAACACTTCATTAATGGGCATGGCACCACCTACTTTATCTTTAATACGGTGCAGACCCAGTGGCGTTTGCTTACTGCCATCCTGGCTACCAGCGCCATGTCTGGAAGTCGATACAGGATATTTCTGAAGCAGATTTCCATCTTCGCTAAACAGCTTTAATTGTTGCTGTGTTATATTAATATTTATTGAATTCACACTGTAATCCGCTAATAATTACTCAATTGGTTTTGTTGATACAAAATACCATATTGTTCAAATGATAATCAATAGCCCTATGATGTCCAAGAACAGAGATCAACAGGCATTGAAAAACACATGGAAACACACTAATGAATGAAGTTGATGCTAAGACTGAAAAAAATATTGCTCAAGAAAAAACGCAGTGGCTGCCAACAGGTGAGGACAAAACACCGTTTTTCCCAGTTTCAGAAGGTAAATTCATCACTCTTTACCTGCTAAGCTTTGGTTTATACGGTGTTTACTGGTTTTATCAACACTGGAAACGACAAAAGCCATTGATGGATAAAAAAATCTATCCGCTATGGCGTGCTATTTTCTCAATATTTTTTACCCACTCTTTGTTTAAACGCATTAACCAACAAGCTGCTCATTTACCACAACAACATAAATTCAATACCAATATACTGGCCACCTTTTTTGTTGCAACCATTGTTTTAAGTTTTCTTATGGATCCGGCTTTAATAAGCACTGATATACTTAAAAACATGACGAGTCAATCATTCATCGCCATCTCACTGACTCTGTTTCTTCTTAGTACCTACCCGCTGGTCAAAGCCCAGGCCGTCATTAATCGAATAAACAATGATATGCTTGGGCTATTGAACCACAAATACAGTGTCTGGAACTATTTAATAATTGTTCCTGGCACTCTTTTCTGGCTAATGCTGACGCTTGGAATACTGGCAGGATTAATGGGATTTGAGACGCAGTAAGCCAGAAACTTATAACGGCCGGGTAACTTTATTGTTTTTTTTCTTTTTTGCCACATTATTACGCTGACTTGATAAACGCTTAAAATAAGCATCGTCCACATCTTTTGTTACATAGATGCCATCAAAACAGGAACTATCAAAAGTGGTGATTTTTTCATTACCTTTGCGCACAGCGGCAATTAAATCGTCCAGATCCTGATAAACCAGCCAGTCGGCACCAATAATTTCGGTAATCTCTTCAACGGTTCTATTGTGTGCAACAAACTCGGCACGTGATGCCATGTCTATGCCATAAACATTAGGATAGCGCACTGGTGGCGCGGCTGATGCCATATATACTTTTTTCGCACCGGCTTCGCGTGCCATCTGTACAATTTGTTTCGAGGTAGTACCACGCACGATTGAGTCATCAACCAGCAATACATTTTTGCCGGCAAACTCCAGTTCGATCGGATTGAGCTTTTGTCGTACCGACTTTTTGCGTTGCTTCTGCCCTGGCATGATAAAGGTACGCCCGATGTATCGATTCTTGATAAAACCTTCCCGGTATTTTACGTTTAAATGATACGCCACTTCCAGCGCGGTACTACGGCTTGTATCGGGTATAGGAATAACCACATCTATATCATGTTCAGGTTTTTCACGTAAAATTTTCTGTACCAGTGTTTGCCCCATGCGTAAACGCGCTTTATACACCAGCACATCATCTATAATTGAATCCGGTCGTGCAAAATAAACATATTCAAAAATACAAGGCGATAGTTTAGGGTTTTTTGCGCATTGTTTGCTAAAAAACTCACCTTGTTCACTAATAAAAACCGCTTCACCCGGCTCAAGATCACGCACCAGCTCAAAACCCTGTGCCTGTAACGCCACACTTTCGGATGCCACCATATAGTCATTACCATGCTTGGTTTTACGAATACCATAAACCAGAGGACGAAGACCATTAGGGTCACGTATAGCTAAAACGCCTTTTCCTGCAACCATAGCTACCACAGCATAGCCACCACGGCAACGGTGATGAATAGCGGATACAGCGGTAAAAATATCTTCATGATCAAAGTCAGGTTTTGCCGTGATCTGTAACTCATGAGCAAAAATATTAAGCAGGGCTTCGGTGTCTGAATCGGTATTCAGATGACGCAAATCAGACAAAAACAGTTGCTCTTTAAGCTCATCAGCATTAGTGAGATTACCATTATGTGCCAGCACAATGCCATAAGGTGAATTCACATATAAAGGTTGTGACTCTGCTGACGATGAACTACCTGCTGTTGGATAACGTACATGGGCAATGCCCATTTTTCCTGGTAAGTTTTCCATGTGTTTCTTATAAAAAACATCACGCACCAGACCATTGCTTTTACGCATATAAAACCGACCGTTTTTGCAGGTTACGATACCTGCCGCGTCCTGACCACGGTGCTGTAAAACAGACAATGATTCGTATAAATCAAGATTCACTGCGCTATGCGCAACAATACCGGCAATACCACACATACAAAGACTCTTTAAATCCGAAAATTTTATAGGAATGCAGGGTTTTTACAAAAACTGCATAACGCTGATGGGTACATAGCGTGTTTCGCTAATATACGATATTTCTGCCTTATATTCATACTATTACAATTAAACCAGGTATAGCGGTCCTATGAAATATTCGGGCTATGGTGCTGGTTGAGAAGGGAAATTCAGGTTGTCAGGAATATGCCCCTGGATAACAATAGCCGTGTTTTCAAACCATTGCAACAATGTTGATGACTGCCACCACTGTGCTTCAGGCAAGGGTGTCATGGTAGCGATAACAACAAAAATAAGCACAATTAAGCCACCACGTAATGCGCCAAATGCCACACCAAAAATACGGTCAGCACCTGACAGACCGGTTTTATTCACTACTAGAGACACCAGCTTATTGACTAAAGCACCCAGCATCAGTGTGAGTATAAATAACACTGCAAAACCAATGGCCTGACGCACGGCTTCTGATTCAATATTACCGGGCAAAACATCAGCTAATTGAGGCGCAAATGTAACTGCCAGCCAGATGGCAAGAATCCAGCTTGCCAGTGAAATCGCTTCTTTAACAAAACCACGTAGCAAGCTAAATAAAGCTGATAGAATGATTACAAATATTATGACTACGTCTACAACTGCCATGAGGATCACATGTGTTTTTCTAAAGGGATATTATACGCTATTGGACGTTAGGGTTAAGAATTTATTCAAAAACACAATATTGGTATTATTAACCCGGCGGCCGCCGGGTTAATAATAATAACGGGAAGAAACCATGATGTATCTGGGCTAAGGATGATTAACCACAAAAGCATCTATTTTATGCGATTTTTTAAGATCTTTTTTCCATTTATCCAGCACGCTACGCTCCAGTTCTGGTCCCACTTTTACGTTATAAGTGGCCCTTCCATTAGACTGAGACTCTTGCACAAAGGCACCATAACCAGCTTTTCTCAATGTATTACGGAAGTTTTCGGCGTTCTCAACGTTACTGAAGCTACCCACCTGCAAAGCAAATGATTTAATCACTTTTTCATGCCGTTTTTCCGGGTCAGACTCAAGCGCGGCATCCTGTTGTATTTTGATTTTTTCTAATGGTGTCGGAATAGCTTCAAGCCTCTTTTGCGTTAACGGTGGAAATTCAGGCTTATCCTTGATTACAATATCCTGTAGCTGCCTGGCTTTATAACCAGAGCCATCCAGCAATGCCGGTATAAAAATCACACCCAGGGTCACTAGCACAATTGCACCCACAACACGTTGCTGTAATTGTGTTTCCATTTATTTTATATGCTCCCCCTTTTTATATAGACCACTATAGGCACCACAACTTTTTTCCAAATTTTAACCTTCATCTCTAAAAAAACTCATGGCTTGGGCAACGGTGTAAAACGAACCAAAAATAATAATGCGGTCATTTTTATTTGCTTTTGACAATACCAATGCACAGGCACGCTCTACCGATTTTTCTGAAAACACGGTATCGGATGATATTTTACACTGGCTTTCATCACAAATTTCGCCAATAAAATCATCAGGTAGATGCTCCATCAAGGCCTGCACCGACAAACCACGAGTAGTATTTTCCAGCCCGGCAAAGCACCAGTAGTCCACTTCTGCTGACACACTTTCTATGACACCTTTTATGTCCTTATCTGACAGTATCGCTACAATCGCCCAGGTTCTTGTGCTCACGCCTGCACTGGATTTTAACTGTACAGCCAACGCCTTTGCCGCTTGCAGGTTATGCGCAACATCAACAAAAACCGATGGTTTTTTATGGATTTGTTGAAAGCGTCCTGGCAATATTATTTTCTTTAAGGCATTGCTTATTACTGTGCCAAAGGACTCTGTTGATTGTAAACCAGGCAGCAATTTCTTTGCCTGCAACGCCTGCAACGCCAATACTGCAGTGGCAGCATTTAGGTATTGGAACTGACCAGCCAAACAAGGTTCGGGTAAATCGGTTAAATCGGCAAAAAAACTTTTCAAATCCCAATGTGCATTGTCGAGATTTATAGTAACGTCATAATCACGACCTATCCTTATGAACTCACAGTGTAACTCTTCTGCCCGCGCGACAACACTATCAGGCACATCTGGTTCGCCACAAATTACTGGTTTGCCTGAGCGAAAAACACCGGCTTTTTCATAACCAATCGATTCGCGGTTATCACCCAGCCACTCTACATGGTCGATTGCCACTGAAGTTAATACACTAACATCGCTATCCATAATATTGACTGCATCCAGTCTACCGCCCAGCCCGACTTCGAGAACAACCAGGTCGGGCTGTTGCTTGAAAAACAAATCAATGGCTGCGAGTGTACCGAATTCAAAATAAGTGAGCCGATCACTACCACGCGCCTGGTCTATGCGTTCAAATGCTGCACACAGTGCATCATCATCAACTGGCTGCCCGTTGATTTTTATACGCTCGTTATAGTTAAATATATGCGGTGAGGTATAACAACAAACCTTTAAACCCGATGATATTGCCATCGCTTCCAGCATGGCAACAACCGAGCCTTTGCCGTTGGTGCCAGCAACGGTGATTAATGGGCAGTTGAATGTACTTGATAAGCCCATCTGCGCTAATACACGGCTGACACGCTCAAGACCTAAATCAATTTCTTTTGGATTGAGAGTTTCCTGCCAGACAAGCCAGTCATTAAGATTATTAAATCGCATTAGGTACAAAAAAGTTTATAAGATTAAAAAAATTTAATAGTGCTACAAATAGTTAAAAAACTTCTTTTCTTAGAGTTTCTTTTATCTCTTCTAAACGATCTCTAAAAGACATTGAAATCTTACAAATGGAGTTATTTAAAACAATATCATCAATAAAATATATCATCTGTTCAGAGAAAAAAATCCATTCCTTATTATTGATTTTTCCTTTTAGTATTATTAGTGCGTTATCTACCTCAGCCTCTTTAATAGATAAAAGTCCAAACAATGTATGTTTAACTTCCTTTAACTCATTCAATGTTAAATCAACAACCTCACTGCCAACTATCTTCTTGGTATTCTCTGTTATTTGTTCAATTGTCAGTATTGCCTGTGACAAATGACCCTGTAATTCATCCAGTTTAGATTTTGAATACTCATAATACTCACTAGATCGTGCAGACATCTCCTGTGCTACAGCAATATCAACCGAATACTTAACTTTATCTTTTATTTCTTCTTGTAAATCCATAAAAGCATCATGTAAAGTCTTATTTCTCTTTACGACACTAAATCCTAGTATTGTGGCAATTACCATTGCTACAGAAACAAATAATAGCAGGTAATTAATATGCAAACCTATAGTTGCTGTATTCTCACTTAAAATCTTAAAGTACTCTGGCGTTTCTTTAGCACTACATTCTAGAGAGCAATCAACAGCTGAAACTGTTGTAGAATGCAATGCCCCAACTATCCTGTCAGGTGGGGCTTGTTGCTTAAACTGACTTGAAATGACATCTTTATCAGCTAATTTTTCATCTGTACTCTTATCTAAAGATAACGCTTGATTTGAAAAAAGAAGCAAAAACAGCACTAACAAGACTTTCATTACAGTATACCTAACAGCTCTTTACACTTGTTTAGCATAGCTTTTTCATGTTGTTCGCCCTGTAGCTTCTGAAATACATCAACATTATCTAATTCACCAATAACTGACTTCACAACTTCAACTGTGTGTATAGAGTAAATAATTACAGGAATACCCTTAAATTTCTTAAGTAAAGCAGATGCTTCACCTGAGCGAATCAGGCACAATAGTTTAGAACCAGTCGACGAGCCACCATTAGTACCAATATTAGGAAAGCCAAGCTTTTCTAAAGTGGTTTCCTTATAAATATTATCATCCAGTATAAGCAAGTCTAACTTTTCACCAGTCTTATCGTACTTCGTTAAAGCAGCTTGCCAGGCACTTAAATCTGACGTTATAGAACAGTTAACATCTAGGTGGCGTAAATTAACCACTATTGAACCTATACCACCCAGGTTGTCCTCGAGAAACAAAATATTTTTTTTCATAACTGAGACTTATTTATAATGGTGAAATTGAATTTTAACATTATACTCTGCCAAATTAACATTCGGCAACTCACTGTAATTAAAGAAAATACTAGCATTATATAGCTCTACAATGTGCTTAACTTGCCACAAACCTAAACCTTCTCCTTTATTAGTCATAGCATTTGTGCCGCGAAATTTGTAGTCAAAAACTCTAAATGCTTCTTCTTCAACTTGCATTTGTTTTCCCTTATTTTTCATCTCGAAGACTAAAGTATCAAATTCCTCATAAATTTGAGTCTCAACAGGGGACTCTGATGATGAATATTTTTGCGCATTCTGAATTAAATTTATTAATACCTTATTTAAGTGATTAACACTTATCTTAACTAGCCAGCCATCAGCTTTTCCTACTAACGGCTTAAAGTATACTGCACCTATTCTTTCCCTGGTCTCAAATGCTTTGTTATAAGCAGCTAAAAAGTTAGTATATTGCTTAATATCAGACAATTTTAAGTAAATTTTCTGATAACGCTGTATCTCATTAAAGAAGGCTTTTTTAGCTGTCTCTTTCTTCCCGACACTAAGTGCCTCAATTTGCTGAATGGATTCTTCAACAATAGGCTGTAAATCATTTTTTACAACAAAGTTTATGTATTTAATTTTGTTTTTCGGAGTAATCGCACTATCGTTAACCTTCTTTAACATTAAAGTTGCATTTGAATTTAGCTGCCCTATATTTGTACGTAAATCATGGCTAAGCAAGTTCATTTTTATTCGTTCTTGCTCGCTAACTGAGTGCATAATGGAAAATGCCGAAGCAACAAATTGTGAAATATGCGCGATATCTCTTCCCCATGTCTTTGGATAACTATCATTATGCGTCTGACTTTTGTTATGAATAGTTATGACTGCATGAGGCGGCTTGCTAGTGTCATTAATATTGTTAATTGCGAACAATAAAATATGATCAAATTTTTCTTCAGACAATGCTTGTTTATAAGCATTGGGAACCTT
>CAZYCY010000072.1:2350-8890 GCA_964646145.1 uncultured Thiotrichaceae bacterium | reverse complement strand
CTTAGTAGCTTCACATATACCGAGCACACGTACCGTTGGAATTTACACTTTATTCTCGTTGCAACTGTCACCTATGTGATGCCATGGAAGACGAATTAAAGCAGTTTATTATCGAGTATGGGATTGTTGTGAAACGCCAGGATATTGATAATGAAGCGATACCAGAACAGCTATATGGTAGCAAAATTCCAGTTTTGTTATTAAACGAAAAAATACTGTGTCACTATTTTCTTGATGCAGAAATTGTGCATAAAGCTATTGTTGATAACGGTGGCTGATAGGTTATACGCCATGTGCTGTTACCTTTTTTAAGCATCATTCATACGATTAGGGATATGGAAGGCACGGTGTCCATTAGCGACACCTGACTTAAAGTCAATCATAAAAAATCAGGGCAAACGAAAAGGACGAAAACTGCTCTCGTAGTCTCGTAGGTGCGAACAACAAAAAAGTTACACGCTTCGTAAGTGTAAGCCTGAGCGATTTAGGGTGGCTTTAATCGCTTAGGGATGAATTCTTTGCCCCCTGGCGCTTATATGAAATATTGCAATGCGAAGCAAGCAACCTGTCAATATCCCGTCCATTTGCGACTGGGTTTTTATATGAATATGTAGGTGTAAGTAGTGAATTTTAGCATGTTTCCTTTAATGTTTTGTGCAATAATTTTATTCTTATTTGCGCCTGGTATGGATGCTGTAGCGGCAACTAATCAAAACGAATTAACGCTTAAAAATGTAGAGCAAACCTCAAAGCAGAAAACCGATGAGTTGTGGCTTTTATTTAATAGCGTATATGCGACCTTGCAAAATCGCATGAAAATAACAAATCGTAGTATTTCAACCATTTTGGCTGGTGATTGTGAAGCTGAATGGGACAACAATTTTCAGATTAAGGCCTTGTTTACTGACGCAGATAATGTAGACGCTAACAATGGATTAAGCCTTCGAGGAGGTTATTCAACCAGGGGTATTGAAGAGGATTTGAGTAATTATGGTGATGCTTACATTGAGTTGTCATGGGATGTTTTAAAGGATGGCTTTAAGGATAATAACCTTAGAGCAGACAGGATAAGAAGACAAGCAGAGATCATAACGCTTGAAGGCGAACGTAAAAAATCAGCAACAGAATATCGCTGCCGACGATTTAATATAGGTCGCCAATTTGTTGCGTTGGAATCCTCACTTATTTCGTTAAAGCTTCAACTTATGGAGCCGGTGTATCAAGCTGAAAAAAAGGCTTATTTTTCGGGTTGGAGTTCTTTTGATGAGTTTTTAGTTTCCGAAGAAGATATTCGTCTTGCGCGCAATGAACTCGAACATATTTATAGCAACCCTTTATGGAGAGATGCCTTTGCTGAAAAAGTGAACCCACCAGTTATTGATATTGATATTTTGGCAATTATTGAGGCTATTAAAAAAGATAATAGAACGCAACAAATCAAGGAGCTTGAAAAACAGAATATTATAGATAAATACGCATTTGAAGACGGTAATCGATTGCGCTTTTTCTTACGTCATGAACATCGAAGTCAACGCCAGGCTGAGGATGATCTCGTTGCTGGTCTTCGTTTTACTATTCCTCTTTTCTATAAAAGTACGGATACACAATATTATAAAGCCAGACAAATTGACAAAGAAGCATCTTATGCGACTTGGAAACGCATAGATAATACCAGAACGGCTTATGAGCAACTAAGAGTACAATTGGAACGAGTAGTAAAGCAGCAATACAGTTACCTTAGAAGTAAAGAAAGGGTTCGACGTATTCAAGTAGGAAAATCGTTAAACCAAAACCTTAAACTGGCCGTTGCAATAGCAAGGTTAAGAACACATTTGGACGCAGCTATTGAACTTATTCAGGCAAAAAGAGAGCTTTATCGACGCGTTAATGAAGTTTTTCTTGTTTCTGGTATTTCTTTTGATGAGCATTTTATTAAAGTAAGCCCACTTAAAGTCGCTGATTACCGAGCGCGTCTGGGTGATCGTTCCATCTATATTTGGTCTCGGCGTTTTAATGCGATGCCAAACAATCAAATAATTGATTTTCTTGAGGCAAAAAGCATCAGGCGTGTACTCATATCGGCAGGAAAAAAAACGGATCATGTTAAATTGAACCAATTTATTGAAATAGCTCAGAAGGAAAGCATTGTGGTTGAAGCTATTATTGGTTCAAATAATTGGCTTTTTCCAGAAAATCACGCTAGAGCAGTTGCCGCCACGGCAGTAGCAATGGAAAGGTTTCCTGCTGTACATTTTGATATAGAGCCGCAGGCAATGAAGGTAAGTAAGCAGCTAAAACGTCAATATGTAGATTATTATCTTGATTTATTAAGGGAAGTAAGAAAATCATCACCAGATGGTTATCTAACCATTGCCGTTCCTTTTCATTGGCCAGATAACGTATACCAACAATTAAACTACTTGAGTAATCAATTATATGTTATGGCTTACGGAACAGATAAAGTTGAAACTATTGTTCGAAGAATTAATCGTATTGCCGAAAACGTTCCCTTGGAAAAATTAACAGTAGTGTTACGTATAGATGATTTTAAGAGCGAGTGGGCGCTAGAACAGGCTATTATTGCTATTCAAAAAGCAACGGGGGTTAATGCTTTTTCATTTCATCAGCTAGATACCTTTATAAAGCTATCCAATAATTAGTCGGATTAACATATGAAATTAAATAACCGTAAAGATTTTATGACCTCTTTACCAGAAGGTGAAGCGCCCCGATCAAAAAAATTTAAATATACAGTACTACTTTATTTTGTCGGTATCAGCTTTCTTGTTTTATATTTGATTTATGCGCTGGGCATAAGATTTTTGTTTTTTTCTGAAACCGGCTTTGTTGAAGTCGAAAAAACCACCATTAGTTCAATCAGTGGCGGTAGGATTTTATCTCTTACTGGTGAGGAGGGAGAAAAATTACGTGCAAATGAGGTTATTGCTACTATCAAAAGCAATCTAAATTGCACCCAGATTGCAATGGCAAATATAGATAATCGTACAGAAAATCTTAGGTTTGATATAAATTCGGATAAATTGCAGCTTAAATTTTTACGTGACCAAATCAGACAAATAAAAATTGAAGAAAAAGAAAATCAGGTTTTTCGTGCACTTGAGTTAACAGGAGAAATTTTTTATGATAGCGAAAAATTATTACGGGATAAACGCAAGCTAGAAAATGAAGCCAACTTGCTGAACTACAAATTAAAATTGCAAGTAGCTCGCCTTCAAGATATGGTAATAATAAATGCCGCTGAAGAATTACCACAATGCTCTCATGAAGCTATTTTATTGCCATTTTCTACAACCATATATTCGGTACAAAAGAGAGTAAATGAAGTTGTTACTCGTTCAGAAAGTATTATGAGAGTTATCGCTGATGACGCTCCTGTTAGAATTGATTTCTATTTAAATATGGACTTACATACTTCGCTCGAAGTGGGAGATGTTCTTCAATTAGAACTCCCAGGAGAAATTAAAAGCTCAGGAGAAATTGAAGCTATTACCTCGTCAGCATTAAATATCGATAGAAGAATATTTGATGAATACATTCCAGTAACAACGAAGTTACGTGTGCTTCTAAAGCCGCTTGATACGGAACAAGCAGCTATTTGGAGGTCATTTGATCAAAAAATGGTGAGGGTTAGAGGAAGGAAATGAGGCAAGCATACTATATTGAATGCACAGAAATTCAGCAAGCTCCCGCTTATGTTGAGTCTATATCACTTAATGAGATAGAAAACACCGATCTGGCTTTGGTTTCTTTTTGGTTAATTACTATGAGTGATTGGCAAAATGGTTGGAAAACCTTATGTTCAATACGACAAAGTGCCATATCTGAACTTTATTTAAAGCCAGTAATTTTTTTATTGGATAAAAATAAAACCCCACATGAAATAGTAGGGGCTTCTGATGGTCAAATAAACAAAGAAGATTTAAACCAAAAGTTGATTGAAGATAGAATTTCCTTAGTTGAGCCAATAAACCAATGGATAGATAAGTTAGAACACCAAGAGAATGATAAAGATTTAAATATTGCATTCAAAGTACTAAGAATGATTGCCAGCAGAAATAGTGAAGTTACACCAGTGGTGACGGGGAACAGAGAGTCTGGCTATGCTTACCCGCTGCTTGATCCATTATTTGAAAAACAGGATTCAGCGGTGATAGAGGCATTATCATTTTTACATTCACAATCATTACTAGTTGAAAAATTTATCACACGTGCACATTTTTGTGGTCATTGTGGTAGTGCATTCTTGAATTTCAAAGATACTTGTCCACATTGCTCATCAGAAGATTTGACCCTAAATGAATTAATACATCACTTTAAATGTGCTTATACAGCAGAGCATGCTAAATTTTTAAGAGGTGAGCGACTTGTTTGCCCTAAATGTGAGTTGCGACTACAACATATAGGAGTTGATTATGACAAGCCATCCACCGTATACAACTGTAATGATTGCACGCATTCATTTCAAGACTCTGTAGTCATTACAACATGCTATAGTTGTCGGCGTAGTGCTGACCCTGAAAATCAAGATCATCGAACTATCTATTCATATTCCACATCAGCGATAGGTCAAAATGCTGCATATTATGGCTTGGATACACTATTTACCAATTTTTTAAAAACTGAGTTATTGCTTTATTCAAACGCTGTCTTTCATGATTTTGTTGATATTGAAGTCGCCAGGATAAAAAGGTATAAAATATCTTCAAGTTCTCTTGCTTTCATTAATTTAAAAAAACTCGATCAGCTCTATACTGAGTTAGGAAAAAAAACTAACCAGGTATTCACTGAACTCAGTAGTATCTTTAAAAGTGTTTTTAGAAATACAGATATCATCTCGGCTCACAATGAAACGATATTTTTAGTGATGATGACAGAAACATCATACAGCAATGCTCACCTTGCTGCCGCTAGATTAGAGCAATCTGTAAAAGCACTATTTGAAAGTAATCTAGGGATAGTATTAGACATTGAAGTGCTTATCAAGGTTGTCGATGAGACCTTGCAATTTAATGAAATTTTAGAAGAGTTTTTAGCAAGCACCACCAGAGGTCGTTAGCTTGATTGACAGTATTATCGAGTTTGTAGCTGGTTTATCCACTATGCAGTTAATAGCCTATTTTTGGCCATTTTTCTTAATAGACTTCACTCGTTATGTATTACTTGATTTTTATATTTTAATGCGGCACATACCAAAACGGTATTTAGCCAGGCATAAATATCTTGCGGCCCGCAAGGTGTTATATAGGGAAAAACCACTGGTATCTATCCTGGTTCCTGGGAGAAATGAAGGCAAGCACATTCCTGAACTTGTGCAGTCATTAAAAAAGCAATCGTATAAAAATTATGAGTTAATTATCATAGATGATGGGTCTGATGATGACTCGGCAACTATTTGCCGCCCTTTAGCTAAAAAAGGGGATATAGATGTCTTTATTCGTAATGAAATTCGTGGTGGCAAGGCTTCAGCAGCCAATACAGCACTGAATTTTTCTAAAGGAAAATACATTATTCATCTTGATGCTGATTCACATATCCGTATCGATTCAATAGAAAAAATACTGCTCCCTTTTTATTTGGATGACAACATTGGGGCAGTTGGTGGTGATCTTAGAATTGCCAACATTAAAGCATCACTCGCTACTCGGCTGCAGGCGATTGAATACATGAAATCACTATCAACCAGTAGAACGGTATCTTCAGATCTTAATATTTTAAGGATAATATCTGGAGCTTTTGGTGCTTTTCGTCGTGATGTGCTTGAGCAAATTCATGGTTGGGATGTTGGTCCAGGACTTGACGGAGATATAACACTTAAAATCAGAAAGATGGGCTACCGTGTTGTACATGAGCACCCTGCGATTTGTTACACTAATGTCCCGGTTACGTTTAAAAAATTGACAAAACAAAGGTTTCGTTGGGATAAGTCAATGATTCGTTTTCGCATTAGAAAACACCGAGATATCCTGCTTCCGTCTGCTGAATTTAAGCTAAGTAATTTTATAGCATCAGCAGATAATATTTTTTTCAATTTCATACTAAATATAAGATGGTGGGTCTACCTTATACAAATTATCATCTTCACACCACATCTTCTAGGTTTTATTTTTATCATTAATTATATTTTATATTTTATATTAAATATTATTCAGTTTGGCGTTGCATGCCTTTTATTAAAAAAATCTTTACGTAAAAGTGATTATAATTTAGTTGTATTTTTACCTCTAATGCCACTTTATACGGGGATTTACTTGAGGTTGATTAGAACGTTTTCCTACATTATGGAGCTGTTTTATTATTCTTCTTATTTTGATCCATGGAATCCGTGGAAGGTCTCTAAAGTTGCAAAACGGGAAAAGCTCTAATCTTGAGTCACTACCTAATGATTAATTATTAAAACTCTCTCATGACACAACAACAATTTAATACCGCTATTGAACTCATCGACGTAGCGAATAGTGAAGATCCTAACCTAGAGATCAGTGACAATAATGAACAGCCGAAAGAACTGCTTTATTCACA
>CAZYCY010000072.1:0-2250 GCA_964646145.1 uncultured Thiotrichaceae bacterium | reverse complement strand
GAAGAGAAATCCGGATGCACAGCTTTTGGAAGACGTTGCCAGCCTGGTTTTTATCGAGCACTACCTACTGGAATTTGTCAACAAGCACCCCGAGTATGATGAACAAAAGTGGCTGAATATTATCCGTAAAACATGGAAAAAAATGTCAGATCAGGCTCAGCAGTTTGCACTAGGTGAACAGATTGTATTGCCGGATCAGCTGATTCCTCTTATTCAAAAAGCGGTGTTGAAATAACATGACTAATAACGATATTTTGCGCCGTGTTCGTTATATTTTTGATTATAACGATTCGAAAATGATGTCTATTTTTGAGTTAGCCGAGCATCAGGTAACGCGTGAGAAACTCAGTGACTGGTTAAAAAAAGATGATGAAGCAACGTATACAAGTTTAAGTGACACGCAACTGGCGATTTTTCTTAATGGTTTCATTATTGAAAAACGAGGGAAAAAAGAGGGGGCGGTGCCTGTGCCAGAGAAAAAATTAAATAACAACATCATTTTCAGAAAATTAAAAATCGCCCTGAATCTGAAGAATGAAGAAGCACTTGATGTTCTGGCTTTGGCAAATTTACGCATTAGTAAACATGAGTTAAGCGCATTTTTTCGTCGAGCAGATCATAAGCACTACCGAGTCTGTAAAGATCAAATCTTGCGCAATTTTATCCATGGTATGCAGCTTAAATACCGACCGACCGAGAAACCGGACGCAGCATTTAAGTGGCACGAATAGCAATGTCTTTAAGCAATTTCTTTGCCTCCTCGCTACCTGATAATTTTGAAAATGAGTTGCTTGATGTAATCGTACAAAACAAAAATACAAAAATAGAACGTATTATTTCCAGAGGTCATACTTCGCCCGCTAGCGGCTGGTATGACCAGGAAAAAGATGAATGGCGCACTTATGATTAAAGCCCGGTTTTAAAAGGTGAAGCGATTATTTCTTTTGCCAATGGTAGCGAGGTTAATCTTAAAGCTGGTGACCATATAATACTTTCAGCACATACAAAACACCGGGTTAAATGGACTGATCCAGATACAGAAACAATATGGCTTGCGGTACACTATTAACCGTTGCATAAGTATGCAGCAATTTTTAGAGATGCCCTATAGTAACAATAACAGGGTTAGATCAATGGCAACAATGAAAGCCTTAGTAAAGAAACGTGCTGAGCAGGGCATCTGGCTGGAAGACGTACCGTTACCAGAGGTAGGCAATAACGATGTGTGCATAAAAATTCATAAAACCGCGATTTGTGGAACCGATATACACATTTATAACTGGGATAAATGGGCGCAGAAAACAATCTCTGTGCCAATGACTATTGGTCATGAGTTTGCCGGTGAGATTACACAGATGGGGACAAATGTTACTGGTCTGGACATCGGCGACATTGTTTCCGGTGAAGGTCACATCGTTTGCGAACGTTGCCGTAATTGTCTGGCTGGCAGACGTCATCTTTGTCCAAACGCGATAGGTGTCGGGGTCAACCGTACTGGCGCGTTTGCAGAGTATTTATCCATTCCTGCTAAAAATGTCTATAAACCCAGCCGTATTATGTCTACCGATCTTTTAGCCTGTTTTGATCCTTTCGGCAATGCGATACACACCGCTTTATCGTTTAATATGGTTGGCGAAGATGTTTTAATTACCGGCGCAGGACCTATTGGTATCATGGCAGCGATGGTGGTAGCACATAGCGGTGCACGCAATATCGTTATCACTGATCTTAATCAATACAGACTTGATTTAGTAAAGAAAATTGTTCCCAAAGCGATTGCATTGAATGTGAGCGATAGTCTGATCACACGAGATTTTATGTGTGACCTGGGTATTTTTGAAGGCTTTGATGTCGGTCTGGAAATGTCGGGTTCGCCCCATGCATTCAAAGACATGTTAAGCAATATGATAAACGGTGGCAGTATTGCCATGCTTGCCATTATGCCTGATGGTACCGGAATCGACTGGAATCAGGTGGTTTTTAAAGGTCTGTTTATAAAGGGCATCTATGGACGTGAAATATTTGAAACCTGGTACAAAGCTACAATGATGGTGCAAAGTGGTCTTCCACTGGAGAAAATTATTACCCATCGCTATCACTACAGCGATTTTCAACAAGGGTTTGATGTCATGCGTTCTGGGCAGTCGGGTAAGGTTGTTCTCAATTGGGAAAGCAATTGAGAAAATGAAAAGTTAAAGGTAACTACTCAGCGTAATTTTAGAAAAGAACGCAGGTTATTGATTTTTCAGG
>CAZYCY010000071.1:0-9110 GCA_964646145.1 uncultured Thiotrichaceae bacterium | reverse complement strand
TTGGGTATGTTTAACGATTTCGATAAGCTCACCTTATAGTTTCTATGGGATTTGCAGTAGGTTATCTATTCTCGGACAAGCTCCTAGCCATCAAAATCTTAGTAAGTGATCTGAATATTAATATTTTTCTATAAACAACATTAACTTGCGGTAACATTCTATTTTAAAAAAACGCTAAATACTTATTGTTTTCTTCGATCATGCTGATATACAATGAGCGTTCTAATTAAATGATAGTATGGAGCTGTAATGGCAGATCGTGAAACGGGTACCGTAAAATGGTTCAATAATTCTAAAGGATTTGGTTTTATCGAAAGACAAGATGGAGAAGATGTATTTGTACACTTTAATCAAATTCGTGGTGATGGTTACAAGTCATTAACTGATGGTCAAACAGTAGAGTTTACTGTTGTGAAAAGTGATAAAGGGTTTCAGGCAGAAGATGTCTCACCTTGCTAATACTGGCTAGGTGGTTCAGTATGGTTGACATGCATAACTTGATTATTTAATTAAGTTATAAATGAGTATCTCTAATAATCATCTTTTGTCCGATTTATTCGCCTTCTCCATGAGACTCAGCCTTTCGAGCTTGCGTTAAGACTTGCTCCATCCTTAGGTTCGTAAGTGCAACATTCACGTGCCATTACTTCAGACAAGCATTTTGGCGTTGGATGACAATATTGTTTAAGCTTGGCTGCTGAGATCAGCGGTGGCGTGACCGTTTGTGCCCATGTTTATTGTACTACACTAGACACTGAGGTTCTTAAAATCCATCCGCCATGAAGCCAATCAAAACTCCAGATTTTTAGTGTTGCCAAAATGTAAAAAACACCTGATTGATCTTCTCAGATCAGCCAGATTTATAAGTGGTATCACGAAAGGTCTTCTAATGTGCTGCTAAACGGTACAGTTCAATAAGAAAGCAAGCGTTAGCATTCAATAGAAAATTTCTCTTTATCTGAGAAATCATTCCTTTGGTGTGGGCGAGATTTAATCGTTGCATAAGCATTTGCAGTGTGTGTTTTTTAAACTGTCGGCAGCATGAATGCTGCCGTCAAGCCACGCTTTGGTAAACATGGGGATATATTTACGGCGTGTTTCAAAAGTACACACTGCAAATACTTATGCAACGCTTTATAATTGTAGTGGTCTCGGACAAGCTCCTAGTAGCACCGGATAATAAAATGCCAGAAAAAAAAGAACAGTCAGGGAAAAAATTAGATGACATCGTTGCAAAAGCCAGGAGTGATAGTGAAAAACGTGGTCATGGTTATCGTCAACAGGCACTAAAAATGTATCCCTGGATATGTGGACGATGCACCAGGGAATTCTCCCGCATTAATCTTCAGGAATTAACGGTACACCATAGAAACCATGATCATGATTATAACCCGCCTGATGGCAGTAACTGGGAATTGTTATGCATGTATTGCCATGATAACGAGCACCAGCGCCAGACAGAAGCGTTAGCGAATAAGGGAGTAGCGCTGGATGGTGCGAAAGCGCCGAGTGCCAAATTTAATCCGTTTGCTGATTTAAAAAGCATGATGGATAAAAATAAAGAGAAGCAAGGCAGTTGACTTCTACTCACTTGCTAGCATTTTCGTTGCAAATCTTCGCAATAGCCCACTCACGTGCCCATGTTGATAATATCGGGCGCCTTAATCTGACCTATTTTGAATCTCAATCTTCACCTCCAGAATAAATAGAGATGCCCTTAAATGCAGAGGCATGAAGAATAATGAGTTAATTTTTTTCAAGATTTTTGGCATTGTGAACGTAATAGTGAGCGATTGCACGATATTTTGACGAGAATATTGGAAATACACGCCATTTTAATTTGTGCTTGAGTTATGCTGAGACCTTACTGTACCATTTGTTGGAAAAGTATACTTATCAACCTGGCAACAAAGTGTATTGCATTTAGGATCCAGGAAGATTTCAGGTTATGGCGCAGCCCACAGCCAGTGGTTATTCATTGGTAAGAGCTACAACGCGCAGATGGCATCTTCCTGTAGAGTTTAACTAATTGATAAATATAAATAAAGTTCCTGCCTGTTCGCGAACTGCATTATCAATACTTGCTGTAGAATGACCACAGCGGCGTCCTGATGCCCTGCCGTAAACAGGCAGCTATGAGCTGAATACGATGCACATTGTTGCCGGGTTAATAAGATCGATGCATTATTAAAAATTGTTGAAATAGCGTCATAATTGTCTATAGTTAGATCAGAGTCTGGTGTTCTGCGACTCAGATGTTAAATTTTAAAAATAAATTCAAAAAGTTAATAAATCCCTCAAAGTAAAGCGCTTCAACTGGCTAATTGGTTTCTTGGCTTACAAGTGATGCCGCAGGCAATAAATGCAATTAAATAAAATTTAAAGGGCATGCTTTGTGCCCATTTATGCACAAGTAAATTGGTTGTTTAGGTTGTAACTACTCAGCGTATTATCCAGGTAAGGATGTAGGTTATTGATTTTTCAGGCATCTGCAACATGGATGTTGCAGTAGAGCGTACATGGACGTATTTACAGCGTCCTTAAAAATCAATAACCTGCGTCCTTTTCCAAAATTACGCTGAGTAGTTACTTTAGGTTTAACCATTTACCATTTACCGTTTATTTGGTTTATTATGATGGCTCTAAAACAACACATCACTTCATCAGATAGTAATCAATCATCGAAATATTCAAAAATCGTTGATGAGATATTATCTTGCGTAAATGAGCATTTGATGGTGTTAATCAATCAAATGCTAAGTAGTGCAGATAAAAAGTTGTTTGATCTTGCTGAAAAAGCTATATCCAATGAAGATCAAATGAGATTCATGGACTGTACGCGCATCTTCCGTACGGATAAAAATGATATTCGTCATCACTTCTTTCTTAATTTAAATCACACACTAAAGGCTACAAAAGTAAATTTGCCATCCAGTGACAATGACGCATTAAGCCTGGTTGACCAGGATGAAATGGAAGAGATGGTTGCCATCACCACCATGCACTCAAAAGCTATGAACTTATTTGGTAATGAGGTAAATAACCTGGAAGCACGCCTTGAGTATCTTGAGTTGATGTGTAAAAAAGCTATTGATAAAGAATCGCTTGATCCAAAACACATATGTGAGGTTTTTCAGAAAACAATTGATAATATAGATATGGATATTGAAGTTAAATTGGTTTTCTACAAATTATTTGATCAGGAAGTCTGCTTTAAACTTGGTGTGATGTATAAAACCATTAATCAAATTTTTATTGACCATGGCATCTTGCCAGAAATTCTTTTGAAGACCACTAAACAGGAAGATGTTGAGGCGGATGCAGATGAAGTTTCAACACAAGTGGCGAGCTATTATGATCCGGAAAAAAATGTAGCCACTGATTTTATTCCCAGATCAAATCAAGAGTTCAGCCGCATTGTTAATGAGTTTATGAGCGGCGAAATGACAATTACCGGGGAGGAGCTTCAGCTTCCAGAATCTTTTTTGCGTACACCAACGCAACGTGACCTCAATGGTAAAAACTGCTATCAGCGAAAGGAAGTAGTAAAAGCGTTGTCATCACTTCAGCATAAAATAACATCATTGCATAAAGATACAGAAAATCTTACCGCAGATCAGATTAAACAGGAACTGGTTGCTGATATTGGTAAAGCGCATGGCGGCATTGTTGATAAACAAGTAAATCTGCTTGATGAGAGAAGCATTGATTTTGTTGGCATGATGTTTAGTGCTATAGCTGATGATGCTGCTGTTTCAGAAATAATGACTAATCTCATTTATCATTTGCAAATACCGGTAATGAAAGTTGCCATGATAGATAGATCTTTATTTGAATCAGAAAAACACCCTGCTAGAGAAACGGTAGATTTATTAACAGCTGCGGGAGTGGGGATCAATGCAAAAGAAGATCGCCTTTATCAAGAGCTGGAAGAAATTGTTGGTAGTATTTTAGATAAATTTGATATTGATATTGTTACTTTTGAAAAAGCGGTTGATGACTTAGAAAATCTCATCAAAAATGAAGAACGGTTAACAACGGAGACGGAAAGACAGCAGCAAAAGAAAATTTTGCAGGAACATGCGCGTAATATTGTTATCAGCCAGTTAAAAATAGTGTCGTGTGAAAAGCAAATACCGAATAATGTCAGACCGCTTGTTTTAAAACACTGGTCGACATTAATGCTTAATCGTTATATCCGCCATGGTCGCAGCAGTGTGCAGTGGGTGCAGTCAGTTATGTTGCTTAAATTATTGCTTAAATGCATACAACCAATCAAATACCCTTCGCAGTATGATCTTGTGAAAAAAAATCACATAGCACTAATCGAAGCGGTTGATGATGAGTTGAATCACACGCAACAAGACAAAAGTAATATCAAAAAACAAATGCTTGAACTTAAATCCCATTTTACTCAAATGATTGATGACTATGGACTTAGGGTTGTTGCTAGCAACGATGTCAGAATATCAGAAGTTGGGGTAGTAGGAGAAGCCCAAAATGAAAAAATGAATAAAGCGTTATTAGATAACGCTGAAGATGAGTTACAGTACGTTCAACAGCAAACAGAAATTGCCAAACAAAAAATTTCACAACTACCCAGTACCACTAAACCTGGTGTATGGTATGAAATTTATAATGGTGAAAACAAGCCCATTAGACGCCTTAAATTATCAGTCATTTTAACGGATGCAGCGAAATTAATATTCGTTGACCGTAAAGGAAGAAAAGTGATTGAAAAAGATGCTGAGGGCTTTGCTAATGAACTGGAAGAAAACCGTTCGCGCCTATTGGCTGACCATTCTGCATTCGAGCAAGCATTAGGCAGGGTCATTACTGCACTTGCGGCTTAGATCTGCCTTTGTTTGGGCTGGTGCCGTCCTGGGTGCCTCAAATCTGAAAATCCAGGTTCCCAAGATTCCTGCTTACCTGTAAACTTTATGGTTTTACCCTGATCCTGATCCGCACATAGAAATTAAGGAGCGCTAGCCATATGGGCAGAGCCTATCAAAACCGTAAAGAGTCGATGGTGAAAACGTCTGACGCTAAAGCCAGAGTCTACAGTAAATATGGACGCGTTATTTATATGTGCGCCAAAGAGGGGGGGCTTGATCCCGAAGGAAATTTGGTATTACGTGGTTTGATTGAGCGTGCTAAAAAAGACCAGGTACCAAGCCATGTTATTGAAAAAGCAATTAAAAAAGCTGAAGGTGGTGGTGGTGAGGATTTCTCTGTTGCGCGTTATGAAGGTTATGGGCCGGGTGGTTGCATGGTTATCGTCGATTGTCTTACCGATAACCCGAACCGCACTTTTGGCGATGTGCGTCAGTGTTTTACCAAAACAAAAAGCAAAATCGGCACCGAAGGAACGGTTAGTCACATGTTTGATCATGTCTGTATTTTAGCCTTTAAAAGTGATGATGAAGAAGCGGTGCTGGAAGCGTTGCTGATGGCTGATGTTGACGTCACCGACATCGAAAACGATGATGGAAAAATTACCGTATTTGCGCCTAATAATGAATATTTTAAAGCCAAGCATGCATTGACCGAAACCTTTGGCAAGCTGGATTTTGAGGTGGATGAGATTCAGTTTTTACCAAAAAGCTGCGTGCCCATTGCTGGTGACAATGTAGAAATGTTTGATAAGTTTATCGATATGTTAAATGATCTGGACGATGTGCAAAATGTATATCATAATGTTGAAGCTGGGTTATAGAACTAATGACTGAGTATGGTCGATCATTAGCGGACACTAACAAATGGGCATCTCTAAAAATAGAAGTACGATTGTATGAGCAGTGCCACATCCTTGTGCCACTGCTCCCTAAATCACACTTCTATTTTTAGAGGTGCCCAAATGAGAATTATTTTTGCCGCGAAGGACGCAAAGAGCGCAAAAAAACATTTTTAAATTTTCGAGCGTAGGTCATGATAGCGTTAGTACAATCTACAAAATAATAGGCTTTTTTGCTTTTCTTTGCGATTTTTGCGTTCTTCGCGGCTAAAGTTTTTTAGGCTCTTAATGTCTGCTAAGTGTCGAACTCGGTCATCTGCAGATAAAGTTGCGGTCTTTTTACGTAACTTGTTTGCTATTCAATAAAGGCATCTCTATTAATTCCATCCTTAGGTGCGTAAACGACACATCCGTGTGTCATTTTTCGTGAAGATGAATCTTGAGTCCAAAATATGCCATATTTTCGTTGCAAATCTTCGCAGTAGCCCACTCACGTGCCCATGTTGATAATATCGGGCGCCTTAATCTGACCTATTTTGAATCTCAATCTTCACCTCCAGAATAAATAGAGATGTCCTAAATTTCTATTATGTAAAAAACTGTGTAATAGCCTGACTGCCTATAGCTGATATGTGTTAATATTAAGCGCTTTAAAACGTATTTAGTGCCGTATTTTCGGTGCTATTTTTTTGGCGGCAGGTGGTGATGACGCACTACAAAGTCCCTCATCATGGAACCTGAGCAGAAGTTTGAGTACACCTCATAAATGACTGAATTTGCAAAAGAAATATCCCCGGTAAATCTCGAAGACGAAATGCGTCAATCCTATCTGGATTACGCCATGAGCGTCATTGTCGGTCGCGCCTTGCCCGATGTTCGAGACGGTCTTAAACCGGTGCATCGTCGTGTGCTTTATGCCATGAGTGTGCTGGGTAACGATTACAACAAACCATATAAAAAATCAGCTCGTGTGGTTGGTGATGTTATTGGTAAATATCATCCGCATGGCGATACTGCGGTGTACGACACCATCGTGCGCATGGCGCAGCCGTTTTCCTTACGTTATATGCTGGTTGACGGTCAGGGAAACTTTGGTTCGGTAGATGGCGACGCACCGGCTGCCATGCGTTATACCGAAGTACGCATGGCAAAAATTGCCCACGAATTACTTGCCGATTTAGACAAAGAAACCGTCGATTTTGTAGAAAATTATGATGGTTCTGAATCTGAACCGGTAGTGATGCCGACGCGTGTTCCCAACATGCTGATCAATGGTTCAACCGGTATTGCTGTTGGTATGGCAACTAATATGCCGCCACATAACCTGGGTGAAGTGATTAGTGCTTGTCTGGCATTGGTGGATAACCCTGATTTATCGATTGATGAGTTGATGCAGCATATTCCCGCACCGGATTTGCCAACTGCGGCATTTATTAATGGCATTAAGGGCATTCGCCAGGCATACAAAACCGGTCGTGGGCGCATGCTTATGCGAGCTCGTGCTGAAGTTGTCGAAAACGATAAGGGCAAACAAACCATTCTCGTTTCTGAACTTCCTTACCAGGTTAATAAAGCGCGTTTGATTGAACGTATTGCCGAGCTGGTGAAAGAAAAACGCATCGAAGGCATTTCAGCACTGCGAGACGAATCTGATAAAGACGGCATGCGCATAGTGGTAGAGGTGAAACGGGGTGAATCCGGCGAGGTTTTGCTTAACAACCTGTTTTCCCAGACAGCCATGCAGAGTTCATTCGGTATTAATATGGTGGCACTGGTTGAAGGTCAGCCACAATTATTGAATCTGAAACAAATTCTGGACGCATTTTTGCGTCATCGTCGTGAAGTCGTTACCCGTCGTACCATTTATGAATTACGTAAAGCGCGCGCTCGCGCACATGTGTTAGAAGGGCTGGCGCTAGCCCTGTCGAATATCGATGAAATCATCGAAATGATTAAAAAATCAGCCACTCCTGCAGAGGCAAAAGCTGGTTTGGTGCAAAAAATATGGCCAGCCGGTATGGTCGTCGATATGGTCTCCCGTGCCATGACAAGTGCTGGGGCAGATGCCGATCCGACTGCTTCACGACCAGAAGATTTAGACCCGCAATACGGTCTGAAAGACGATGGTTATCATCTTTCAGAAGTGCAGGCGCAAGCCATATTAGATTTAAAGCTGCATCGTTTGACCGGGCTTGAACAAGATAAAATTGTTAATGAATTCCAGCAGATATTGGATGTTATTAAAGCTCTTATTGAGATACTATCCAAACCTGAGCGTTTGCTTGAAGTGATACGTGAAGAGCTTATCGATATTCGCGATAAATATGCTGATGAACGCCGCAGTGAAATCATGGCAGACGAGCTTGATTTCAACATGGAAGACCTTATTACCGAGGAAGACGTGGTGGTGACTTTCTCGCATGAAGGTTATGCCAAGTCACAACAACTGGATGTTTACAATACGCAGCGCCGAGGTGGTCGTGGTAAATCTGCCACCGCAATGAAAACAGAAGATTTCATTGATAAATTATTTATCGCCAATACTCACGATACCTTATTGTGCTTCTCCAGTCGCGGCAAGGTGTACTGGTTAAAAGTGTACCAGTTGCCAATGGCTGGGCGTGGTTCTCGTGGTAAACCGATTATTAACTTGTTGCCTCTGGAAGAAGGTGAGCGCATTAATGCCGTCATGCCGATTCGTGAATACGATGACAATCACTTTGTGTTTATGGCAACCAGTTCGGGTACGGTGAAGAAAACCGCTCTGTCAAATTTCTCCAGGCCACGCGCTTCCGGCATTAAAGCCATTGAACTGCGTGAAAATGACAAGTTGGTTGATGTTGTTATTACTGATGGCAGTGACCATATCATGCTGCTGGCTGACTCTGGTAAGTCAGTTCGATTCTCAGAAAGCGATGTACGTTCCATGGGCAGAACGGCGGGTGGTGTGCGTGGTATTCGCATTAGCGATACTCAGGAAGTCATCGCCATGATTAAAGTTGAAGCAGGTGGTTCCATTCTGACAGCAACCGAAAATGGTTATGGTAAACGCACCAATGTTGATGATTACCCACTGAAAGGTCGTGGTGGTAGCGGTGTAATTTCCATTAAAAGCAGTGAGCGCAACGGTAAAATCGTTGGTGCTGTACAGGTGCAGAATGATGATGAAATTATGATGATTACCGATAATGGTACATTGGTGCGTATTGCCGTTGTCGAGGTCGGTGAAATGAGTCGTAATACTCAGGGTGTGCGCCTGATTCGTTTGACCAAAGGTGAAAAGTTGGTCGAAATTGAACAGATAAAAGTGCTTGCTGGTGATGAATCTGATGTTCAGGGTGAAGACAATGCTGATGATGATCAGGATGAGTCATAA
>CAZYCY010000070.1:0-9216 GCA_964646145.1 uncultured Thiotrichaceae bacterium | reverse complement strand
AAAATAGGTGCTGCACTAGACTGCTCTTGATTGATGTAAGGCTGATATGTTGCTTATAAAGTGCGAAAAATTCTGTTGATTTGTTGCATCAAATCATAATCATTAGGGCTTTAGAATAACCAAACATGCCATAAAGATAACACCCAAAATCAGGCCCATGTATCACTGGAAGCCTGCGCGTGTTAAAGCCCACCTTGCCATCTCCTTTGCTGCTTATCTACTCACCCGGCATTTAGAATATCGCGTTAAAACACAACACAAAAAATATCACCAGCAGTGATTAGAACCTTGTTGGTGTCGGTGCAGACCAGTATTTTAAACTGTGATGACGTGCAAGGACGCACTAATTCCGCAGGGGCATGGATGCCCAGGAGCGGTAAAAAACGCATTCGTTACGCTATTCCCTCGCCGATTAAAGTCGATGCTAAAAAGATTTATCAAATAATGGGGCTTAAAAAATCCACCACCCCTTATATTTTGGAAAAATATTGAAAAAGTAGTGCCCCAGTTTTTTTGCAATCCTTATTCTGCCGGGGTTTATGGGGGAAAAGTGCGGAAGTCAGGACGTTGTTGACTGTCAGCTACGTGCCGTTAACCGCCCTCCCAGACCATTAAAATAATTGTTCAGGTATGGCAGTAGCATCGTCACCACCCGCTGATGTCTCTAGCGCTGCTGCATTACCCGTGCCTGATGCCAGCTCGGGTGCTTTTTCTTTTCTAAATATTTCAAAAATCGTATTCGTGTCAGCATCGGTTGCGACCAGACCAGTTTTTGCATTAATCTTCATGGTCACCAGGTCATCCGGGCGCACCAGTTGCCTGTCTGGCTTTCCAGCCAGTGCTACTTTCATAAAATCTATCCATATCGGCAAAGCTGCGCGCGCTGCCGTTTCTCTATTGCCCAGTGGCTTGTGCTGATCAAACCCCATCCAGGTTGTAGTCACCAGGTCAGGGTTGTAACCAGCAAACCAGGCATCGCGCTGATCATTGGTGGTACCCGTTTTACCGGCTAAGTCTTTTCTGCCCAAAGCCAGCGCACGACGAGCTGTTCCTCGTAATACCACATCCTGCAATATCGAGTTCATCTGAAAAGCCAACCTCGGCTCCAGAGTACGCTCAGCCTGTTTAGGTAATCTTACCAGTGTTTCGTTTGCCTCCCCCCCTCGCCGCTGTGCTTGCTGTTCGGCTATAGCGCATGAGGTGCAGGCAACCACTGGGTCAGCTTCATATAACGTGTTGCCATTAGCATCCTCAATACGCTGAATAAAATAAGGCTCCGTTAAGTAGCCACCGTTAGCAAACACGGAATAGGCACGGGACATTTGCAGCGGACTTAATTCAGCACTGCCTAATGCTAATGATAAATCATGCGGCAGATCACTTTTATTTAGTCCAAAATTCTGCGCATACTGTATTGCATGACTGATACCAATAGAACGCAGCACACGGATTGAGACCAGATTCCGAGATTTATACAATGCCAAACGGAAGCGGGTTGGGCCAAAGGTTTTACCGCTATAA
The DNA here is from genome assembly GCA_964646145.1 of uncultured Thiotrichaceae bacterium. Lineage (GTDB taxonomy): Bacteria > Pseudomonadota > Gammaproteobacteria > SZUA-229 > SZUA-229. Next base: position 7,695 of record CAZYCY010000070.1, on the reverse strand, counting down.
TTTTCCGGGCGCCAGGTGCCTTCTAGCGCCCTGTCTTTAAACACCACAGGGGCATCATTAATTAAACTCGCTAGCGTATACTTTTTATCTAATGCTGCTGCATAAACAATCGGTTTAAAAGCAGAACCAGCCTGCCTTCTTGCCTGCACTACTCGATTAAATTTGCTACGTTCAAAATTAAAACCACCGACCAATGCCTGTATTGCGCCGGTATTCGGCTGTAGTGAAACCAGCGCTGCCTGGGGCTGCGGAATTTGTGCCAGACTCCAGCCCGTCACAGGATCTTGAGCCAGCCACACCACATCACCCGGCTTAATAACGTCTGATACCTTTTGCAACGCTTTACCGATGCGATTTACGCTAATGTATTCACGCGCCCATTGGATACCGCTCCATGGAAGTCGAATCTGATTGCCATCTTTTAATAAAGCCATGGCTGAACGCTGTTCTTGTGGTTTGGCTTCTGCTTGCAAGGCATCGTCTGCATTGCCGTCTTTAGCAGCGCCATCATTGACTGACAATATCAGTGCTGGCACAAAACGACCAAAATTTCTGTCACCCTTTAAAATTGACAGTAGGTCTATTTCACCTGCAGCATCAATCGCACTCGTCTCTGATGCTGTTTTAGGGTCAGACTTTAATTCCACATGCCGAATTACGCCACGATAACCATGACGACGATCGTACGCCACCAGCCCATTCCAGACACTGTCATTGGCAGCACCTTGCAAACGTTTATCTATTGTAGTGTAAACATTTAAACCCCTGACGAAGGCTTCATCACCAAACTGTCTAACAATCTCAGCACGCACCATCTCATTGACATAAGGCGCGTAAACACCCAATGCACTGCGATGGCGTTTTGCGCTCACTGCTGCATTTCTACTCTCTTCAAATTGCGCTGTGTTTATAAAGCCTAGTTGGTGCATGCGAGATAACACATAGTTGCGACGGATGGTGGCACGTTCTGGGTTTGCCAGGGGGTTATATCTCGAGGGGGCCTTGGGCAACCCGGCGATCATTGCAACCTGCGGCAACGATAGCTTATCCAAGGTAACGCCATAATAGACCTGAGCGGCAGCTGCTATACCGTAGGCTCGGTTCCCCAGAAAAATTTTATTTAAATAAAGTTCCAGAATTTTTTCTTTCTCCAGTTCACGCTCGATTTTTAACGCCAGTAAAATTTCATTTAATTTACGCAAAAAGGTTTTTTCACGCGTTAAATAAAAATTACGCGCCAGTTGCATGGTAATAGTACTACCACCCTGACCGCGCTCGCCGGTTATAACCAGGTTGGCAGCGGCGCGCAATATCCCCTGGTAATCAACGCCAGGATGCTCAAAAAATCGATCATCTTCAGCTGCTAAAAAGGCTTGTCTCATCAAATCTGGAACTTCTTCAAATTTTTTTGGTGTGCGTCTTTTCTCACCAAATTCACCCATTAATGTGCCATCACTGCTATATATACGAAGTGGAACCTGAAGTTGCACATTACTCAGCCCCTCAATTGAGGGTAATTTAGGCTTAAGGTAAAGATATCCACCGACGGCCACCGCGGTAACAAGCAGCAGCATCACAAATGTTATGATACTAAATAACTTAATAAAATTTAAAATGCGCACTGACCCGTTACCTTCGGCTGAATGAATAATTAACTGAGACTTACTTAAAGTATAAAGGTTTAATAACAATATTACGATATTGTTCTAATCCCTATAGGGCACCTCTATATAATTCGTGAAAATGAAAAAACCTATCGCTTTAGAATACTATGCCGAAACTAAGGCTGGCACCGCATATTTTAAAACACTATACTTTCCAACCACTTGTTCCATCATTCGCATTTCTATATGAAAACCTGTGACAATGCACTCGCCTTTTTATACACTTACCGCTAATATTTAATGCAAAACCTTCTAATGTATCCTATATACACCATTAAAGCATATAAACCCAGGAGTGCAGAGTGAGTCTGCTAAAACGCAAAAAACCAGCCATATTAGGACTGGATATCAGTTCGACATCGGTAAAATTACTTGAATTAGCTAAAGTTGGCGATAAGTACCGCGTACAAAGCCTTGCTATAGAACCATTGCCGACTAACGCCGTGGTTGATAAAAATATTCAAGATGTCGAAGCCGTTGGCGAAACCATTCAAAAAGCGGTTAAGCGCTCAGGCACCAAAGTCAAAAATGCAGCCGTTGCTGTCGCTGGCTCTGCTGTCATCACCAAAATCATTACTATGCCCACTGGCTTGAGCGATGACGAACTGGAAATACAGATTGAAATGGAGGCAGATCAATATATTCCTTATCCATTAGAAGAAATCAATATCGACTTTGAAGTCATTGGTGAGACGGCAAACAATCCGGCAACTATGGATGTGCTGCTAGCCGCCTCACGAAGTGAAAATATAGAATTGCGCTCTGCGGCGCTGTCACTGGGTGGTTTAATACCAAAAATTGTCGATGTCGAAGCTTACACAATTGAAAACTCGGCTAAATTAATCGACTATCAGCTGGAAGAAAGCAGTGAAGACAAACTCATCGCGCTGATTGATATTGGTGCCACCATGACCAGTCTTAATGTGGTTAAAAACAATTACCTTATCTACACACGTGAGCAAAGTTTTGGTGGTAAACAACTAACCGAAGAAATCATGCGACGTTACGGTCTGGACTATGATGAAGCTGGTCGCCTTAAAATAAAAGGCGGCTTGCCAGATAACTACATAGCAGAAGTACTGGAACCATTTAAAGAAACCATTGCCCAACAGGTAGGTCGTTTTCTGCAGTTTTTTTATACCTCGGGGCAACACAATGCCGTTGATTTAATCGTGCTTGCAGGTGGCTGCGCATCCATTCCAGGCATTGATGAGCTGGTTGAATCGCGTCTTGATACGGCAACCGTCATCGCCAACCCCTTTGCACATATGTCACTGACCACAAAAATTGACCCACAAACCTTACATAATGGTGCGCCATCATTAATGATCGCCTGCGGTCTGGCCATGAGGAGCTTTGATTAATGGCTCACATTAACTTATTACCCTGGCGCGAAGAACAACGACAGGAAAAAACCCGCCAATTTGCAACCATCACCGTATTGTTACTGTTGTTGACTGCTGCGCTTTTTTATATGGTGCATGCAACATTCAACAATCAGATCGCGCATCAAGATCACCGCAACGCCATCCTGCAAAGTGAAATTAAAACTCTGGATATAGCATTAAAAAAAATAGAAACACTGGAAGAAACCAGAGCACAACTACTGTCACGTATGGATATCATCCAGTCGCTACAACGGCAACGCCCGCAAATCGTGCGTTTATTTGATGATTTTGTACGCACCGTGCCCGAAGGAATATTCCTGGTCTCCATTGAACAAAAAGGTGAACAAATAACCATCAAGGGTGTCGCTGAATCCAATGGTCGTGTTTCTGCTTACATGAGAAATATTGACGCCTCCGACTGGATGTCTACACCAAGACTAAAAGTAATACAAACCAGAAAAGGCACGCTGAGAAGCAGGGATTTCACTATTGTAACCTCGTTGTCAAACCCTGATGATATACAAGATGGCCTGACAGGAGATGACAGCTAATGAATCTCTCCGAAATCAGACTGGAAGAACTGGACATTGACGATCTTAAAAAACTCGGCAGCGCATCCTTAACGGTAAAAATTGCCATCATTGCGGTTTTGTGCCTTATACTGGCCGTTGCCGGATATTTCATAGACACCACCAAGCAGATGGCTGAGCTTAAAAAAGTTCAAGCTGAAGAGCAACAGTTACGCCAGGTTTTTTCTATAAAACAGGCTAAAGCGGCAAATCTTGAGGCCTACAAACAACAGCTTGATGAAATGCACATTTCATTTGGAACCTTATTAAGACAGTTACCCAATAAAACTGAAATTGAAACACTGCTGACCGATATATCTCAAACCGGCATATCTGCCGGGCTGGAGATCGACTATTTTAAACCAGAAGGCTTGCGTCCAAAAGAATTCTATTCAGAATACCCGATCAAACTTAGAGTGACCGGACGTTTCCATGAGTTTGCAGAATTTATTAGCGGTGTTGCAGCACTGCCACGCATTGTTACTATCCAGGATATTTCAATTAAACCGGCAGACCCCAAAGGTGGCGTAAAATTAAGCATGGAATTAACCGCAACAACCTACCAGTACCTTGATGAATCTGCCCAGGAGACCGAATAATGGTCCTCCAGAAGCCAGTTGTAAAAAACACCATGAAAACTATAGTGCCCAGGTTAATCATTAGCCTCAGCATATTAGCTCTGAGCGCCTGCAGTCAGGACACATCAGACCTGCAAGCTTTTATATCACAAACAAAGTCTGCACATGTTGGTAGTGTTAGAGCCATTCCACAATTTAAACCTTACGAAAGCTTCATCTACTCGGCGGCTGAACTGCGTGATCCGTTTGCGGCAAATGTCGATTTAGGTATGGATGAAACCACAAAAGCAAGCTTACTTAACCCGGATTTAACCCGCCCAAGACAACCGCTGGAAATTTTCCCTTTAGATGCACTTGGCATGGTAGGTACGTTAGAAAAAAATGAGCAATTGTGGGGGCTGATTAAAGATCCACAGAATATTGTTCACCGAGTCCGGATAGGCAATTATATGGGAAAAAGTGAAGGTCGAATAATAGACATTAGCGATACCGCCATTTATCTGGTAGAAATTGTGCCCGATGGCATTGGCGGATACATCGAAAGAGACGCCGCCCTTGCCATCGGTGGTGAGTAGCGGCTTGTCGGTGACCAGCGGAAAAAAATTGTAGTCAGAATTGTGAAGACGCGGAGAAAATCATGTTAAAAATAATAATAAATAAACAACCCAATAGAGCAGACATGAGTTTCTCATCTTTGAATAATCTATGCAAACATCTACTGCAGGTAGTGGCACTGCTGTGTCTGGCAAGTTCGCTGGCAATAGCGCAAACCACTCAAACAGAAACGGGCAGTAACAATGTTATTCAACATATCGAATACACCACATTACCCGGCAACCGTTTACAAATCAGTCTTGAATTGAGTGAACTAGCCGTCAATCCTTTAAGCTTTACCATTGATGACCCTGCACGCATTGCTTTTGATTTCGCAAACACCGGCAGTGAATTACCTAGACGCCCACAACCTATCGGCATTGGTGTGGCGCAATCAATCACCACTATTTCTACTAAAACAAGAACTCGTGTTATTTTAAATCTAACCGAAGTTGTACCTTACCAGGTCACTACGCAGGGTAGAAAAGTATTAATAACACTCGCTAGCGAAGCAACCGGTGCTGCATTTGCAGCCAGTACAGCAGCGGTTAGCACAACAGCGCCTGGCACGCCTCGATTTGCTGACAAACCACGGGGCATCGATAATATTGACTTCAGACGCGGCCAAGATGGTGAGGGCAGGGTAATTATCCACTTAACTGAAGCCAACATTCCAATGGATATCAGCAAAGAGTTTGGCAGGGTTGTGGTTAATTTTCTGGGCATACAACTGCCGGATGAATTACGTCAAACCCTGGATGTACTCGACTTTGCCACACCAGTTAAATCCATCAGCAGCTTTGAACAAGACGGCAATGTCAGGGTCGAGATTGAACCAATAGACGGTAATTTTGAGCATATTGCTTACCAGGCAAACAACATCTTTACCATCGAATTAAAACCCATTAGCGCTGAGGAACTTGAAGAAGTTAAAAAAGAAAAATTTGGTTTTACCGGCGAGCGCTTATCACTTAACTTCCAGGATATTCCGGTACGTGCCGTACTACAATTAATCGCCGACTTCACTAACCTTAATGTAGTGGTAAGCGACACAGTCGATGGCAACCTGACCTTACGTTTAAGGAATGTCCCCTGGGATCAAGCGCTGGATATTATTCTTAAATCCAAAGGTTTATCAAAACGCACATCCGGCACGGTAATGATGATTGCGCCTAGCGAAGAAATTGCCGCGCAGGAAAGAATTGACCTTGAAGCACAACAAGCCATTATTGAACTTGCACCAATTAGAAGCGCCTTTTTTACCATCAATTTTGCCAAAGTAAACGAACTTGTTGCCCTGTTCACCAGCGGAGGCGATGCAGCCACCGGCATGCTCAGTCCGCGCGGAAGCGTCATTGTGGATGAGCGCACCAATACCTTAATCATAAAAGATACTGAAGAAGTGATCTCTCAAGTGCGTCGCACATTGAAAAAACTGGATGTACCCATCCGCCAGGTGATGATTTCTTCACGTATCGTTATCGCTACCGACCAGTTCACGCGAGAATTAGGCGTGCGTTTTGGCGTCACCAGTGCAAGCGCGAGTTCCAGCGGCTTCGGCGCTACCACCGGGACTTTTCAGGGTGCCGACACCATATCATCTAGCGGTATCGACAACATAGCGGCTCACGGCTCACCCGAGCCCTTTACCTTTCCAAGCGGCGCAAATGCAACAGACCGTCTTAACGTTAATCTTGGCACCTTAGGGGCGGCTGGCAGCATGGCATTTGCAGTACTCACTGGCAGCTCACTCATTGACCTCGAAATCTCAGCACTGCAGGCTGAAAATAACGGCGAAATTATTTCCAGCCCACGTGTAGTAACAGCCGACCGGCATACTGCCCGCATTGAACAAGGGGTAGAAATTCCCTACCTGTCTGCATCTGCAAGCGGTGCCACCCAGGTAGAATTCAAAAAAGCAGTATTAAGCATCGAAGTCACGCCGCAGATTACACCGGATGACAGAGTTATCATGGATCTGTCAGTGAGCAATGATACCGTCGGTGATATTTTTTCCGGTATCCCAAGCATAGATACCCGCGAAGTGAGCACCCAGGTATTAGTCAATAATGGAGACACCGTGGTTTTAGGTGGCATCTATGAACAAGTCACCCGCAGTGAAGTTGACAAAGTTCCTTTCCTCGGTGACCTGCCGTTAATCGGTTATTTCTTTAGACGCACCCTGGAAAGTGACCAAAAACGGGAATTACTTATCTTTGTTACCCCTAAAATTCTTAAAGATACGCTTACACTTAGATGATTAGCTTAATTTAGATAAGGAATAGACAAACATGAATAACCGTTATGCCAAATTATCCGCAATAATCACGTGCTGTAGTTTGTTTGCAGCAGGCTGCAGTGAAGATAACAGTACATTTGAAACACCTGCTGGTGATACTGATACACCAACAAACGAAGGCACGGTCTCGCAAGCTAATTTTGCCATAGGTTCCAGCGACCCATTTCCAGAAGTTTACGACCCCGAAAAGGGGTTCAAGGAAACAAGCGTTGAGATAACTGTAAAGTTTGGCGACATTGGTAATCAACTACTGACTAATCAACACACTGTATTTTTTAAAACTGAATGGGGTCTAATTACCCCTAGCTGCAAGACTGAAGGAGGAAAATGCAGTGTTACGTGGGAAACCTCAAGGTTTGATAATATTCCTCCTGACCTATTTAATACTATTACTGCATGGACTGTTGGCGAAGAGAGCTTTACTGACACGAACGGAAATGAAACATTTGATGATGCTGATGTAACTTTTGACGATCTGGAAGAACCCTATGTAGATGCAAACCACAATGGCGTGTTTGATGCCGGTGACATCATAATTGATGTGGTCAACGAAGATGGTGTGCACGGCTTGGGTGACACCTTTTTAAACAGCCCGAATTGCAC